>NZ_JANSJL010000013.1:13878-66671 GCF_047502745.1 Synechococcus sp. F70.1 | reverse complement strand
CCCCCACCCAGAGTACCAGAGCAGGCACAAAAAAGGGATCCCTCCAGCAAGAAGGGATCCCGTTCAAAAGCCTTGGTCGAGAACTAATGCTTTAGATGAAAACCTCGATTAGGCGTCGAAATAGAGGGCAAACTCGTAGGGGTGAGGCCGCAGGTTAATGGGGTTGATCTCGTTGTCGATCTTGTACTCGATGTAGGTCTCGATGAGATCCTCAGTGAAGACGCCCCCCTCCAACAAGAAGTCGTGATCCTTCTGCAGGCTTTCCAAAGCATCCAGCAGGGATCCGGGCGTGGAGGGGATCTTGGCTAGCTCCTCCGGCTCTAGATCGTAGATGTCTTTGTCGAGAGGCTCGCCGGGGTGGATCTTGTTCTTGATCCCGTCCAAGCCAGCCATCAGCATAGCCGAGAAGGCAAGGTAAGGGTTGCAGGTGGCATCTGGGCAGCGAAACTCCAGCCGCTTGGCCTTGGGGTTTTTGCCCGTTACCGGAATCCGAATGGCTGCGGAGCGGTTGCCCTGCGAGTAGGCCAAGTTTACCGGCGCCTCAAACCCAGGCACCAGGCGCTTGTAGGAGTTGGTGGTGGGGTTGGTGAAAGCCAGAAGGGCTGGTGCATGCTTGAGGAGGCCGCCGATGTAGTAGAGAGCTATCTCGCTGAGATCCGCGTAGTTGCCTTCTTGGTAGAAGAGGGGCTGGCCGTCTTTCCAGAGAGACTGGTGCGTGTGCATGCCGCTGCCGTTGTCGTTGAAGAGGGGCTTGGGCATGAACGTCACCGTCTTGCCGTGCTTGCGAGCCACGTTCCGGATCACGTACTTGTAAATCATCATGTAGTCGGCAGAGGTGAGCAGGTCGGCAAAGCGGTAGCCCAGCTCTCCTTGCCCGCCAGTGGCCACCTCGTGGTGGTGCTTTTCGATGGGCACCCCCAACTTGGCCATGGTTAGCAACATCTCGGTGCGGAGGTCTTGGTGGGCATCGGTGGGCGGCACAGGGAAATAGCCTTCTTTGTAGCGCGGCTTGTAGCCCAGGTTGCCCCCTTTCTCCTCCCGGCCTGAGTTCCAGCGGCCCTCGATGGAATCGACGAAGTAGTAGCCGGCGTTCTGAGTTTGGTCAAACCGTACATCTTCAAAGATGAAAAACTCTGCCTCGGGCCCAAAGTAAGCCGTATCGGCAATGCCTGTCGATTGCAGGTAAGCCACAGCCCGCATGGCTAGGCTCCGAGGACAACGGCTGTAGGGCTGGCCGGTGCGGGGTTCAATGATGTTACAGATGAGGCTGAGGGTGGGCACTTGGAAAAAGGGGTCGATCCAGGCCGTTTTGGGGTCTGGCACCATGTACATGTCCGACTCGTTGATGGATTTCCAGCCCCGGATGCTGGAGCCATCAAAGGGCAGCCCTTCGCTAAAAACTTGCTCCGTCAGCATTGAAGAGTGGAAGGAGACATGCTGCCAGGTGCCAAAGAGATCCACAAACTTGAGATCCACCATCTGGATATTGTTGTCGTGGATCATTTGGAGCACTTCTTGTGGGGTGGATGCCATGCCTTTCTCCTAACTTGACTTGGGTTGCGGTTGAAACTAAGACAGGCCGAAAGCGCTCACCCATCCTAGAAAGGCCGACACCAGCTTTTTGTATCTTCTGATACAAAGATGACCTGGTTCCAGCCTTCCCCCCGTCAAAGAGTAGCCCACCGGCAATCCGCGGGAGAACGAAAATGAAACTGACAAGCCCTGGCCTCCTTGAGGCTGCGGAATCGTGTTAGGCTAAAGCGTAGTCATTACGAGTTTGACTTGATAGTCCCGTTGCGGAAGGGGAGATAGAGCAATGACAAACCAAGGTCGGGTTGAGAATGTGGTCATTATTGGCTCGGGGCCTGCTGGGTTGACCGCAGCCATTTACGCTGGGCGTGCCAACCTGAAGCCGGTGGTGTTCGAGGGGTTTCAAGTGGGCGGGATCCCGGGTGGGCAACTGATGACCACCACCGAGGTGGAGAACTTTCCGGGCTTTCCCGAGGGCATCAGCGGTCCCCAACTGATGAAGAACATGCGCGCTCAAGCAGAGCGGTGGGGGGCAGAGCTTTACCCCGAGGATGTCACCTTTGTGGATCTCAGCCAGCGGCCTTTTGTAGTCCGCTCTGACGAACGGGAAGTGCGCACCCACAGCCTCATTATTGCCACCGGGGCTACGGCCAAGCGCCTGCACCTGCCTGGAGAGGAGATCTACTGGAACCGGGGCATGTCGGCCTGTGCTGTCTGCGATGGGGCCATGCCCATGTTCAGGGGAGTGGAGCTGGTGGTGATTGGCGGTGGCGATACCGCCTGTGAGGAGGCCACCTACCTAACTAAGTTTGGATCCCATGTCCATATGCTGGTGCGCAGTGGCAAGATGCGGGCCAGCAAGGCCATGCAAGACCGGGTGCTCAACCACCCCAAGATTACGGTGCACTGGCACACGGAGGCGGTAGAGGTTCTGGGCGACGGCCAGCGCCTGACGGGCGTGAGGGTGCGCAACAACCAGACCGGCGAGCTGCGGGAGATGGCGGTAGGGGGGGTATTCTACGCCATTGGCCACAAACCCAACACGGACTTGTTCAAGGGGCAACTGGAGCTGGATGAAGCTGGCTACATTGTCACCCGCCCCGGTTCTGTAGCCACCAGTGTGGAGGGGGTATTTGCCGCTGGGGACGTGCAAGATCACGAGTTTCGTCAGGCCATCACCGCTGCCGGCACCGGCTGTATGGCAGCCATGCTGGCGGAGCGCTGGCTCTCGGAGCGAGGTCTAGCTCAGGAATATCCCGTTGCCCCGCAGAGCCAGCCGGAACCTGCTTCTGCTATCGAGGTAGAGCCTACGGGAGACTCTGCTGTTGAGGAGGCCGGTTTTGAGCAGCAAGATGACCTCGACTTCAACCAAACTTGCCATGAAGGGGGCTATGCCCTGCGGCGGCTTTACCATGAGAGCAATCGCCTGCTGATGGTCAAGTACACGGCTCCCACCTGTACCCCTTGCCATGCCCTCAAGCCAATCCTGAACAAGGTCATCGAAGAGTTTGCCGACAAGCTGCACGTGGTGGAGATCGATATCGAGAAGGAGCCGGAGATTGCCGAGGCCGGCGGGGTAACCTGTACGCCAACGGTGCAGTTTTTCAAAAACAAGGAGCTGGTGGCCCAGGTGGTGGGCGTCAAGCCCAAGTCCCACTACCGCGAGGTGATCCAGGCCAACTTGTCCGAATCAGCCTAGTCTACCAGCTAGTCGGCAAAGGCACTGGAGTAGGCGGCCTGTAGAGCTGCCAAAGAGACCGACAACACGGGATCCCCTTCTGCAGTAGTCACCACCAAGGGATCCGCTGGCCCGCCCACCTGTCCTAGAAGCTGCCACTGGCCGGGAAGCTGCGACTCTAGGTAGGCTTCCCAAGGGGAGCGCTGGGCTGGATCGACGGAAACGAGGATGCGGCTGGATCCCTCGCCAAAGAGAGCTAGATCCCAACGGGTAGACGGAGAGGGGATCCAGATCTTGGCTCCTCGTCCGCCGCTGAGGCAGGCTTCCGCCAGCGCCACGGCTAGTCCCCCCTCACTGCAGTCGTGGGCAGAGCGCACCCACCCCTGCCGAATGCCGTGGCGGCAGGCCGCTTGCACCTGCCTTTCCAGTTCCAGATCCACGGGCGCGGGCCGGCCTGTAACTTTCTGGTAAATGACCGCCAAGTACTCACTCCCCCCCAGGCTGGTAACGGCCTGGGATCCCAAGAGGTAGATGAGATCCCCTTCTTGCTGCCACCCCTGGCCACAGATGAATTTCAAGTCCGGAATGAGACCCACCATGCCGATGACAGGAGTGGGGTAGATGGCCTGGGATCCCTTCTCGTTGTAGAGGGAGACGTTCCCCCCGGTTACCGGCGTGCCCAGGGCGCGGCAGGCATCCCCAATCCCCCGACAGGCCAGGGTCAACTGCCAGTACACCACCGGATTTTCCGGGTTGCCGAAGTTAAGGTTGTCGGTTACCGCCAAGGGATCCGCCCCCACGCAGGAGAGGTTGCGGGCGGCTTCGGCCACCGCAGCTTTGGCCCCCTCATAGGGATCCAGGTACACCCAGCGACCATTGCCGTCTACGGTGGCGGCAATCGCCTTGCGGGAAGCCTGCAGGGGTGGCACTTCGCCTACGCCAAATTTCTGGGGGCGGATGCGGATGACTGCCGCATCTCCCTGTCCCGGCCAAAGGACGGTGTTGTTTTGCACCTGGTGGTCGTATTGGCGATAGATCCAGGCTTTGCTGGCCAGGGTGGGGCTTGCCAAAAGCTGTAGCAGCACCTGCTCCCACGGCAGCGTTTTCTGGGGTAGGTGGATCCCTTGCCGGTCGCAGGGGGGAAGGGTACTGGGATCCCATTGCCAGGCTGCCTGCACATACTCTGGCGGCTCTGGCAACACGGGACGGACGTATACAGGGGTATCCTCCGCCAAGGCCCGCGCCGGCACTCGCACCACGCAGGATCCCTGGTGCCAGATCTCCACCAGCGGCTCGGCAATGACTTCCCCAACCACGCTGGCCTGCAGGCCCCAGCGGTGGAAGATCTCTATGACCTCTGCTTCCCGGCCTTTCTGCACCACCAGCAGCATCCGCTCTTGGGACTCCGAAAGGAGGTATTCCCAAGCTTCCATGCCGCTTTCTCGGGCCGGCACCCGGTCGAGGTCGAAGCGGATCCCCACCCCTCCCTTGGCCGCCATCTCCGCGGTGGAGCAGGTGATCCCGGCAGCTCCCATGTCCTGCGCAGCCACCACTGCTCCTGTGGCAAAGGCTTCCAGGCAGGCCTCGATGAGACATTTGCCGAGGAAGGGATCCCCCACCTGCACGGCTGGCCGGTCTTGGTGCGCATCTTCTTTCAGCTCGGCGCTGGCAAAGCTGGCCCCGCGGATCCCGTCCCGCCCGGTGGTGGCGCCGACATACAAGACAGGGTTGCCCACCCCCCGCGCTGCCGACTTCACCACCGCTGGTGCCTCCAAAAGCCCCAAAGCCATGACGTTGACCAGGGGGTTGCCGCTGTAGCAGGGATCCACGGCCACTTCGCCCCCCACCGTGGGCACCCCCACGCAGTTGCCGTAGTGGGCGATCCCCTCCACCACTCTGGCCATCAAGCGGCGGTTGCGGGGATCCGTCAGCGGCCCAAAGCGCAGGGAGTTGAGCAGGGCAATGGGGCGGGCGCCCAGGGTAAAGATATCGCGTAGGATGCCCCCCACGCCGGTGGCCGCCCCCTGGAAGGGCTCCACGGCTGAAGGGTGGTTGTGGGACTCGATCTTAAAGGCCAGCCAGTCCCCATCCCCCAAATCCACCACGCCGGCATTTTCCCCTGGCCCCACCACCACCCGCTCGCCCGCAGTGGGAAAGTTTTTCAGCAGAGGGCGAGAGTTCTTATAGCAGCAGTGCTCCGACCACATCACCCCAAACATGGCCAGCTCGGTGGGGTTGGGATCCCGGCCCAGTTGCTGCTGGATCTGTTGATACTCCTGGGAAGAGAGGCCGTGGAGCTTCAGCTCTTCAGGGGTAGGGGGCATAGGCACCAAGGCTAAGTCAACAAAGCTGGCCCCAAAAGGCGGGCCTGGCGCTCTTCCAGTATGCGGCGCAGGCGGGGCCACTGCTGCAGCTCAGGGTCTTGGGCAATAAGCTGCTCTGCCGCCTGGCGGGCCAACTGCAGCACCTCTTGGTCGTCCATGAGGCTGGCCAGGGCAAAGTCGGGCAGCCCCGACTGGCGGGTGCCCATCACTTCCCCTGGGCCCCGGAAGCGCAGGTCCATCTCGGCAATGAAAAAGCCGTCGTGGGACTGCTCCAGGACTTTGAGACGGCGCAGGGCCTCTTCGCTTTCGGAGGAGGTCATGAGGATGCAATAGGCCTGGTCGGAGCCCCGTCCTACCCGTCCCCGCAGTTGGTGGAGCTGGGAGAGGCCAAAGCGCTCGGCATGCTCTACCAGCATCACCGAGGCGTTGGGCACATCCACGCCCACCTCCACCACCGTGGTGGAAACAAGAATATCCAGCTCCCGCCGGCGAAAGGCCTCGATAACCGCCTCCTTCTCGCTGCTGCTCAGGCGCCCGTGCAGCAGGCCCACCCGGAACTGGGGGAAGACTTTCTCCTGCAGGCGCTGGTGCTCTTCGATGGCCGACTTGAGATCCAGCTTCTCCGACTCCTCAATCAAAGGCAGCACCACGTAGGCCTGCCGCCCCTGGGCAATTTCCCGCTCGATAAGCCGCACCACCTGCAGGCGATCCCCCGGTCGAGCTACCACCGTATGCACCGGCTTGCGCCCCGGGGGCAACTCGTCAATCTGGGTTACGTCCAGATCCCCGTGCAGGGCCAGGGTGAGGGTGCGGGGGATGGGCGTGGCTGTCATGGTCAGGACATCGGGGTGGTCACCTTTTTGTTGCAGGGCAGCCCGCTGCTCTACCCCAAAACGGTGCTGCTCGTCGATGACCACCAAGCCCAGGTTGCGAAACTGCACCGCCGGCTGGATGAGGGCATGGGTGCCGACTACCAGGGGCAGCTCCCCGGTTTGCAACTGCCGCAGGATCTCGCGCCGCTTGGCGGGGGGTGTGGAGCCAGTCAAGAGTTCAACGGGCACTTGCAGTTGGCTGAGCCACTCCACCAGCTTGCGGTAGTGTTGCTCGGCCAGGACTTCGGTGGGAGCCATGAGGGCCGCCTGCCAGCCGGATTGAATGGCTGCCAGCAAGGCCGCCACCGCCACCACGGTTTTGCCGGATCCCACGTCCCCCTGCAGCAGGCGGTTCATGGGCAAGGGATCCCGCAGATCCGCCAGGATCTCATCGATGGCCCGCTGCTGGGCCGCAGTAAGCTGGAAGGGCAGGATTTGGTAGAAGCGATCCAAGAGCTCCCCTCTGGCCGGCTGGTAGCGAGGTACAGCCTGAGCTTGGGCGCGGTAGCGCTGCCGCCGCTGCAAGAGGCTAAGTTGCAGATAGAAAAACTCGTCGAACACCAGCCGCCGCCGGGCTTGGGCCAGCAGCTCTCGCGTTTCAGGAAAGTGAATCTGCTGCAGGGCAAGGGGCAAGTCCAAAAGCTGCAACTGCCGCTTCAGGTTCTCTGGCAAGGGATCCTCCACCAAGGCGGCTGCCGGCAGGGCAAGCTGGACGGCCTTGCGCACCAGATCGGCGGGGATCCCTTCTGAGAGCGGGTAAACGGGCAGGATCTTGCCCAGCTTGTCCGGATCCTCGCCCTCTCCCCCCAGCACCTCCAGTTGCGGGTTATCCAGCGTCAGGCCAAAGCGGCCTTTCTTCACCAAGCCACTGGCCGCCACCACTGCTCCCTTGGGGTATTGCCGCTCTAGGGCTGCCTGCCAACTACGCTGGGCAAATTGCCGCCCGCTGTAGAAGCGGCTGAGGGTGACTATGCCGCTTTTGTCGGCAATCTTGAGGTTCAAGATGGTCAGCAAGGGGTTCTTGGGGCTGGTGAAGCAGCTGCAGCTTTTCACCGTCCCCACCAGGGTGACTGTCTCCCCCACCTTGGCCTGGCGAATGAGCACCCGGCGAGAATAGTCCAGGTGATCCCGGGGGAAGTAGTAAAGGGCATCGCGCACAGTGTGCAGGCCCAGTTGCGCCAGCTTCTCCGCTGACTTGGGGCCAATGCCTTTGAGAAATTGCAGAGGCTGCTCCAAGCTAAGGCTCTTGGGCGGGGGCAAAGCAGGGCTGGGTGGGGCGGAGTGGGCTTGTTCTTGCTGCCGCCGGAGACGCTCCAGCCAGCGACGGGTTTCTGCCACCAGGTGCTGCCGCTCCGACAGCTCTAGCTGGGGGTAGAGGCGATAGCGGGATCCCAGTTCCCGCCAGCGCCGTCGGTCATCCCCATCCAGGCTCCAGTGGGAAGGCGGATCTTGACCAAAGATGCTTTGCAAAAACTGGGAAAAGGTTTGCTCTCGCCCTCGCAGGTCGGTAAACCCCACCTCTGCTTCTAGAGAAAGGGCGCGCTGAACTCGCTGGAGATCCACCTGGGTCAAGCTGCTTCCGGGCTGGCTGCTGGTAGTATCTCTTATCCAACTTTAGCCAATGGCAACACTCACCCATTTGACCACTAAATAAGGACCTACCCAGGGGTAGGTCCCGCAGAGCAGCCTTTTGCTAGAAACTAGCTGCGAGCCAGGGCGGATCCCAGGAGCACGGCCATCACTGCCGGCACTAGGGCAATGGCCAGGATGGTGAAAACTTGTGCGTCGGTCATAGCCAACTCCCTAAAACCCTGCCCCCCACTTTACCTTGGCCAGCGGCCAGACCCAGGGCCGAAAAACATTCTTTACAAAGCCTCCCCTGGCCCCTGGGGATCCCCTGGCCTAGCCCCCCTGTGTTACGATGTTGCTCCGTAGGACTGTCGCGACGGCAGGGCGCTGCTGGGCTTTTTTTGTTGGCAACGTTTGCTTTTGGTGTCACCATGGTAGCCGCTCCCCAAAGCTTGACCACTCCCCGGGACAACCTGGCCATCTTGGCGGAAACGGATCCCATCGTTTACCGCCTGATTCAGCAGGAGCTAAACCGGCAGCGGGATCACCTGGAGATGATTGCCAGCGAGAACTTCACCTCGCCGGCTGTCCTGGCGGCCCAGGGATCGGTGCTCACCAACAAGTACGCCGAGGGGCTGCCCGGCAAGCGCTACTACGGTGGCTGCGAGTTTATCGACGAGATCGAACAACTGGCCATCGACCGCGCCAAGCAACTGTTTGGAGCAGCCCACGCCAATGTGCAGCCACACTCCGGCGCCCAGGCCAACTTTGCCGTTTTCCTGGCCCTGCTGCAGCCGGGAGACACGATCATGGGTATGGATCTCGCCCACGGTGGCCACCTTACCCATGGCTCGCCAGTCAATGTCTCCGGCAAGTGGTTCCGCGTGGTGCACTATGGGGTGGATCCCAAGACGGAGCGAATCGATTTTGACCAGGTGCGGGATCTGGCCCTGCAGCACCGGCCCAAGCTCATCATCTGCGGCTATTCGGCCTATCCCCGGGTCATTGACTTTGCTGCTTTCCGTGCTATTGCCGACGAGGTGGGGGCCTATCTGATGGCCGATATCGCCCACATTGCCGGTCTAGTGGCCACTGGGCACCACCCTAACCCCGTGCCCATCTGCGATGTGGTAACTACCACTACCCACAAGACGCTGCGGGGGCCACGCGGGGGCCTGATTCTCACCCGCGACCCAGAACTGGGCAAAAAGCTGGACAAGGCGGTGTTCCCCGGCAGCCAGGGTGGGCCGCTAGAGCATGTCATTGCCGGCAAGGCGGTGGCCTTTGGGGAAGCGCTGCAGCCCAGCTTTGTCCAGTACTCAGCCCAGGTAATCGCCAATGCCCAGGCGCTGGCGGCGACTCTGCAGCGGCGTGGCATCCGCTTGGTTTCGGGGGGCACCGACAACCACCTGATGTTGTTGGACCTGCGCTCGGTCTCGGCGGTGCTGGAGAAAAACGGGGCGGCGGATCCCGTGATGACGGGCAAGCGGGCGGATCGCCTGATGGACGAGATCCACATCACCGCCAACAAAAACGCCATCCCCTTCGATCCGCAGCCGCCCCTTGTGGCCAGCGGCCTGCGTCTGGGATCCCCGGCCTTGACCACCCGCGGCCTAGGGCCGGCAGAATTCGAGGAAATCGGGGAGATCATTGCCGATTGCCTGTTCCGACCGGAGGATCCAGGCGTTCTTGAAGACTGTCGTCAGCGGGTTGCTCAGCTCTGCCGCCGTTTTCCGCTCTACCCTCACTTGGGATAACCGCCATCCTCGCTACAGCCTGCCATGCCCTACTTGGTTGCCTTTCTCGCTGCTGCCTGTGTGGTCTTGTGGGCAACCCCGGTGGTGAGGGCGGTCGGGATCCGCAGCGGCCAGTTGGATTTTCCTGACGAGCGCAAGATCCACCGGAAGCCGATGGTGCGCCTGGGGGGGGTCTCCATCTTTTTCGGCAACCTGGTGGCGCTGCTTGTGCTTTGGGGAGCCGGAGCCTTTGCCGGCCTGCGCCCCGAGCAGGAGTACGAGATCTGGGGGGTGACGATTGGCGGCGTTCTGTTTTTCCTAATTGGCTTGGCGGATGATCTGTTTCAGTTGTCGCCTTTTTCGCGCCTGGCGATGCAATTTGGAGTGGCTGCGGCGGCTTGGGGAGTGGGGGTGCGCATCGAATTTATCAACCTGCCGCGGATCGGCATCTGGCCGTTCCCTGCATGGCTGAGCCTAGTGATTACCTTGCTGTGGCTGGTGGGGATGGCCAATGCCATCAACTTTATGGACGGGCTGGATGGCTTGGCGGCAGGGGTGTCGGGGATCGCGGCAGTCGTGATGCTGATGGTAACCCTGCTCTTGGATCGGCCAGCGGCAGCCATGCTGGCGGCAGCCTTAGCGGGGGCTTGTCTGGGGTTTTTGCGCTACAACTTTAACCCGGCGCAGATCTTCATGGGGGATGGGGGAGCCTACTTTCTGGGCTTCACCCTGGCCGGGATCGGGGTCATTGGGGTGGCCAAGGGGGTGACCACCCTGGCGGTGGCCCTGCCGTTTTTTATCCTGGCCGTGCCGATTCTGGATATGTCTGCTGTGATCCTCAAGCGCTTGGCCAGAGGCAAATCCCCTTTCCATCCCGACAAGGGCCACTTGCACCATCGCCTGCTCAAGGCTGGCCTGTCCCAGCGGCATTCGGTGCTGCTGATTTACGCCATGACCCTCTGGGGGGGATCCCTGGCCCTGGCCTTGGCGGGCTTGCCGGCAGGGGGCACCTATCTGGGCGGGGCCTCGCTGGTGTTGGCGGGGGTGGCCTGGGGAGCTTGGCAACGGCATCGCCAGCGGCAACAGTCTTCTGAGGATTCCGAAGTTCAAGCAGAGCCAATCAACTCAAAAAAGGATTAAGCTTGGCTTGTTCCCAGCCGCCTGCCTGCCTAGACTGGAGGGGATCCCGTCTGCCGCCTTGACCAATGCGTCCTACACCGGAGCTGGCAGCCCTCTTGCGCCGCACCGCCGATCGCCTGCAAGCTCAGCACTGGGGTTTTTGGGATCGCGAGTACTGCTGGCGGGATAGCACCCGCTGCAATTGTGGCCTTTTGGTGCGGGAAGCCCTGGGCTGGGATCAGCAGCAGCTTAGCCTGCACATCCACCGCGGCACCTGGCGCTCCATTGCCCAAACGGCCTACCGCACCGCTGCCTATGTCGCGAGGGATCCTTCCCACTGCGGGGCTACGGGCCTACGGCTGGGATATGTGTTTGAAAAGATGGCAGAGCTGGGGTTTGACCAGCCAGAAGACTTTGCCGCTCTCGAAGAGCTAGGCGATCCGGTCATCCTGGCCCGCCTGGCCGAAAAAGGGGTAGAGCCGCTGCGGCGCGACTACGCCCCCCACGTGGCCCTCTACATGCGGGAGCTGGCCGACTGGATTGAGGAGCAACTGCAGGCCCAGGCTCAGCTCAGCCCCTTGACTCAACCTCTGCCCAAAGCTAAGGCAACAGAAGTAGCCGTCCGCCAGCCGCTACGCCTGCGGTGAGGGGCAAATCCCTCAGTTGGAGTCTTCCACCATCAGCACGTGGGTTGGGATTTGTGGAGGAAGAAGCTTGCGGCCCGACAAGAAAGCTAGCTCGATTAGAAAAGCAAACCCGCCTACCTGGGCGCCACTCTGAGCCACCAGTTCAGCCGTGGCGGCGGCTGTACCGCCAGTTGCCAAGACGTCATCGACAATCACCACCCGATTGCCAGGGCGCAGGGCGTGGGCTTGTAGTTGGAGCTCGTCTTGGCCATACTCCAGCGTGTAGGTTTGGCTGAGCACTGGCGGCGGCAGTTTGCCGCGCTTGCGAACGGGGACAAACCCCAAACCCAGGTGTTGGGCCAAGGCAGCCCCCAAAATAAACCCTCGCGACTCAATGCCCACCACGTAATCTAGGGATCCCATGGTGGCAGTGCCGGCGGCCAACTGTTCGATAGCGGCCCGAAAGCCCGCTGGATTCTGCAGCAAGGGGGTTATGTCGCGAAAGAGGATCCCGGGCTTGGGAAAATCGGGCACCAGGCGGACAAGGGGGCGCAGATCCATGAGTTCTCCTGGCTCAGCAGTGGCCAGCTCAAAGGGTGTAGAAGGCCGCTCCCAGCAACCCATCATAGCCGCTCAAAGCCTTAGCGAACGGGTTTCCTTTTGGCCAAGCTGGCAAGGCCGGAGATTATAATTGCAAGGCTAGGGGCCGCGGCTCATTCTTTTTGTTCCTGACCTTGGAGATTTCCCATGCGCTACTACATGGCCATTGACTCCAACCCCCTGGCAAGTTTGCCCCTGGCGCTGTTTGGGGTAGGCAGTGAGTCGGCCTACGTTGACCTGCTCCAGGACAAGCTAGTAGTGCGGGCGGGCAACTTGTTCAACGAAACCTTTTCTCTAGGCGAGCTGGGACGCGGGGAGCGCTTCTCTTGGCCCTGGTTCTACGGCCTGGGCGTGCGCACCGATTTCCAGGGACTGGTTGGCGCGGTAACCAGCACCCAGGGGGTGATTGCCATTCCGCTGCTCCAGGAAAAGATGCTTTTCATTCCCTTGGTAGGTCCCCTGGGGCTGCAAGTACCCTGCAAAAAGCTGGTCTTCAGCCTCCGAGATCCGGATACCTTTTTGGCCAATTTCAACCAGGAGCGCCCCGATGGCGGGCCCAAGAATGTGGTGATCGAGTAGCTAGGGCCGGCTACCTTGACAAGACCAGTACCTCGGTGACGGGACCGCGCTTGCGGCCGTGGCAGTTGATGGCGCGGCTGGCCACGATGGTGTGGATAGGATAGCCCCTGTACAGCTCTCGCACAAAAGGGCAATCTGAGTTGGACAGCAGCACGTGCACGCCTCGGTCGGCCAGGATCCCAAAAACTTCTCGCAAGCGGATCTGCTCCGCTTGGCCAAAGGCGTACTGACTATAGGCGGTAAAGCTGCTGGTTTCTGAAACCGGGTAGTAGGGCGGATCCAAATAGACAAAATCGCCGGGCTGGGCCCGCTCCAACACCTGCTCAAACGACTGCACCAAGATCTTAGCCCGTTGCAGGACACGGCTAGCAGCCCGCAAGTTGTCGGCATCACAAATGCGCGGGTTGCGGTAGCGGCCCAGGGGTACGTTGAACTCGCCGCTGGCGTTTTCCCGGTAAAGCCCGTTGTAGCAAGTTTTGTTGAGGTAAATTAGTCGCGCCGCCCGCTGGACAGGGTCAACTGGCCTGGATGCCCGCAGGGCGTAGTAGTAGTCGCGGCTGTGGTGGGCCTGGTGGTAGGCTAGCAGTGCCACCACCTCCTCCACCCGATCCCTCACACAGCAGTAGGCGTTGACCAAGTCAGCGTTGATGTCGGATAGCACAAAACCCCGCTCAGGGTAAACCTGGGCCAGGTGGAAAAACACCGCCCCGCCACCCAAAAAGGGCTCATGATAAGTGCCCCAGTCGCGGGGGAAGAAGGGCTCGTACTGGCTTAGCAGCCCCCATTTCCCTCCTGCCCACTTGAGGAAGGGGCGGGCTTTGAGGTGCTCCCTCCCCCTCTGCAAGGAGCTCCTTCCGGCTACGCCAAAGGCCAGCTGGCTGCAGCCCCCTAGTCTTGATTCTCTTCCAGCACCTCGATCCAATGCTCCAGTTCCTCCAACCCCTGCAACACCTCCTCCGGCTCGCTCAAGTCCACCTGGAGCAACTGGGCCGATTCTCCCCAAGTCAGGGATCCAGGGGGGCTAGCCAGCCAATTTCGGTAGCGGGGCAAAAAGGTACGCGGAGACAGATGATACTGGCGGTGGCAGGCCAGGGCCACTAGGCTGGCCAGGCTGACCTGAGGGGCGCTGAAGGGTCGCAGAAACAGCTCCGGCATCCCCACCCAGCAGAACTGGTCTTCCGGCAACAGCTCCACCGCATCGCCGCACAGCTCCTGGATCAGCTTTAGCCACTCTTCGCCGACCCAGGAGATAGGGCTGGCCTTGGAGGAAGCTAGTGGAGCGGTGTTCTCCGAGCGATAGAGGAGCAGCTCCAGCCGGGCAATTAGGCTCTGGTAAAACACGGCCTGTAACTGCGCCTCCAGGTGGTGAATCAAGAGGGCCTGGGCCAAGGTAAAGACCTCCAGCCCGCTTGCACGATTTCGAAGAGGGGGTGGTGCCGGTGTACCCCGTGCCGCCCCGAGCAGGTAGTCTAGCAGCACCTGCTGTAAAAACGCGGTATGCACCCGAATTTCCCAGGAGGGCTGGACAGATCCCTGCAGCTCCTCCAGATCCAGCCAAACTCGAGGCCCCTCAGGCCGGAGCCGCCGGCTGAGGGCTTCAAGGGCTTGCAGCAGGGAGGCAAGGGGTTCACTTCCTGGCCATGGTCTCTCTGGCTCGCCAGGGGGTGCCTCCCGTTCGGAGCTGACTTCCAGTAGCCAGGGTTTGGCCTGGGCTGCGCACTCAGGGCAGAACTCTTGCAGGGCGGCCCAGACTAGGGAGGTGGCTTCGGCAGCAGCAAGAGGTGGGACGGGCTCCCCCCAGGGTGCATAGAGGTCGCAGAGGCGAATGGAGCGTCCTATGGCGCGGCTTTTCAGGCGGTAGTAGCGCTGGAACAGGTCGAAGCGATCGTGGATCCCGTCCAGCAGATGTTCCCAAAAGGGCTGGCCAAGGCCGTGGCGAGCCAGGTAAAGGTCGGCAGCAGAATCGTAGCCCCGCCACTGGGCCTCCCAGAGGTGGTCGCGAACCAGGATGCTGAGAATAAACCCTCCCAGCTCCGCATGGGCTTCCAGATGGTGGCACAAGCGCTGGTAGGCCGCCCAGCGAACCTCGGCACTGGGATGGGTTTGCAGGTTCTGGAGGTGGGCAAGGGTGTTAGCTGACTGCTGTTGGGGAGGCAACAGGCCCTGGTCGCCGAGGGAGCTGAGGGTGACTTGCCACAACTGCCGCCAGGCCAAGCGTCCAGCCAGGCGCTGCTGGTGCAGTAAGCGCTCTAGAGGCTCCGCCTGTCGGTGACCCCGCTGGTGGAGGAGGCCACACAGAAACTGACGAAAGGGGCGTAGCCGCGGCTCGACATGGGCAGCAGCTAAAAGGTCCAAGCGCCCATCCTCGGGCGGCAACTCGGCGGCAGAGTCGTCGGGGGAACCAGCCAACAGCGACTGCAGCTCCAGAGAGAAAAACAGCAAGTGGCTTTGCAGGGAGATAGCCCGCTCCAGATCCCGCCAGCTTGGAGCCTGAAGAGAGGTAGCCGGGATCCCTTCCCTGCCCTCCGCAAGCTGAGCCGCCAGAGCTTGCGTTAGCTGCGACAAGACTTGCAGCGCCTTCCCCAGCTCTGGTGGGCTGAGCTGGGCCACCTGCCCCCGGTAGCAGCGGGCAAACTCCTGCACCTGCTCCTCCAGGTCCTTCCAGGCTGGGGCGCCTTCTTGCCCAGAGCTGGAGAAACGCTCAAAAGGGGGTTCAGCAGCAGAAGAGACCACTGGCACCAGCCTCCTAGAGATGGGGGCTTTCCCTCCGTGGCTTGGCGGCTGAGCAGACCCAGTAGCCTCTGATCCCAGCCAACTCTAGAGTCACCGCTTCCCAGGAATAAGCCTGCACAAGCCAATGTACTTCCTCCAGGATAGGTGTCGGGAGACAATCATTCGGTGGAAAAGCTTTCCGGAGGAGGCGACGCCTTTGTTTGCTCAGGTCACTGCTGCTGCTCTCCTGGGACTCAAGGCCGTGCGGGTCACGGTGGAGGTGGATGTGGGCGGTGGCTTGCCCCAGATTATCCTAGTGGGGCTGCCAGACACAGCCGTTCAGGAGGCCAAAGAGCGGGTGCGGGCGGCCATCAAGAACTCCGGCTTTGCCCTGCCGCAGCGGCGGATCATCGTCAACTTGGCTCCCGCCGATCTGCGCAAAGAGGGCCCCAGCTTTGATCTTCCCATCGCCATCGGCATTCTGGCTGCTGCCGGGGTCATCGAGAAAGAAGCGCTGGCCAACACCCTGCTGGTGGGGGAATTGGCCCTGGATGGCACCTTGCGACCCGTGGCCGGAATCCTGCCCATTGCCGCCGGTGCCGCTGAGATGGGGATCCGCCGCCTGGTGGTGCCCCAGGAGAATGGCCCAGAGGGGGCTTTGGTGCAAGGGATCCAGGTGTACGGGCTGCCCTCCTTAGCGGCGGTGGTGAGCTGGCTGCAAAACCCCCAGGGGGTTGAGCCGCTGCGGATCCAGCCGGAGCAGCTGCTAGCAACTGAACCAGAACCTCTGTTGGATTTGGCCGATGTGAAGGGGCAAGAACAGGCCCGACGAGCCTTGGAGATTGCGGCAGCCGGCGGGCACAACCTGCTGCTGGTGGGCAGCCCAGGAGCGGGCAAGACCATGCTGGCGCGTCGTCTGCCCGGCATTTTGCCTCGGCTGCAGTGGGAGGAAATGTTGGAGATCACCCGCATCTATTCAGCAGCCGGCCTGCTGCGGCAAAACCTGCACTTGGGAGGCCAAACCCCCCTGATTACCCAGCGGCCCTTCCGTGCTCCCCACCATTCGGCCTCGGCAGTGGCGCTGGTGGGCGGTGGCCCCTACCCCAAGCCTGGCGAGATCTCCCTGGCTCACCACGGTGTCTTGTACTTGGACGAGCTAACGGAATTCCGCCGCGAGGTTTTGGAGGTGCTGCGCCAGCCCCTGGAAGACGGCAAGGTTACCATCTCCCGCGCCCGCCTTTCCCTGGAGTTTCCCGCCCAAACCACCCTGGTGGCCTCCACCAACCCCTGCCCCTGCGGCTTCTACGGGGATCCTGTTCAGCCCTGCACCTGCACGCCGCAGCAGCGGGAGCGCTATTGGTCGAAGCTCTCCGGCCCCCTGCTAGATCGCATTGATTTGCAGGTGTGGGTCAACCGCCTCAAGCCGGAAGAAATTGTCCGCCTTCAGGGTGGCGAGTCGTCCCAAGCGGTGCGGCAGCGGGTGGAACAGGCGCGGCAGCGTCAACGGCAGCGCTTCCAGGACGAGCCCGGGATCCACTGCAACGCCCAGATGCAGCCCCGCCACCTGCGGCAGTGGTGTGCTCTCTCGGATCCCTGTCGCAAGCTCCTCGAGAGCGCCATCCAAAAGCTGGGCCTCTCTGCCCGGGGGAGCGACCGCATCCTCAAGGTGGCCCGCACCATCGCCGATCTAGAAGGTGCCGAGGCCATTGCCCCTGCCCACATCGCCGAAGCCATTCAGTATCGCAGCCTGGATCGCAGCCGGCCTGCTGTAAGCTAAGGCGAGAGAGAAATTTGCCCCTTGTGCACTTGCAGGATTTGCGCTCCCTTGAGCCAAGCGGCGTCGAAGGAGCCCAGGTGGGTGGTGGTTACCAAAGTTTGCACCCGCTCTTGAATAGCCTCCAAGAGTTGGTTTTGGCGGTGCAGGTCCAGCTCCGCCAGCACGTCGTCCAACAGCAGCAAGGGCGGATCCCCCTTCACCTGCTCGATCAGCTCCAGCTCCGCCAGTTTGAGGGCCAAGACCAAGGTGCGCTGTTGCCCCTGGGATCCGTAGGCGCGGGCAAGCTGTCCGTCGAGGCTCAGCTCCACCTCGTCTCGGTGAGGGCCGACTAGAGAGGTGCCCAGGGCCCGTTCGGCAGCGGCCTTGGCACGGATCTCCGCCAACAACTGGGCTTGAACCCCTTCGGGATTGGCCTGGGGATCCAGCAAAGGCACCTGCGGACGGTAGGCAAGGCTGAGAGTCTCCCGACCACCACTGATGACTTGGTGCCAGTGGGCGGCTAGCGGCCCCAGACGCTGCAACAGCCGGGCGCGGCGGCGCATGATGCGACTGCCACTGGTGGCTAGCTGAGCGTCCCAGAAGGCCATCTGCAAGTCCCTGTCGCTGGCAGCAGCGGGATCCTGTTTTAGGAGGGCATTGCGCTGCTTGAGGATCTGGCGATACTGCTCCACCAGGCCAAGGTAGGCCGGCTCCAGCTGCAGCAACACCCCATCCAACCAGTTGCGCCGCGCCTCTGGCCCCCCTCGCACCAGCTCCAGATCCAGGCTGGAGAAGACCACCGCATTCACTTGCCCTAAGAACTCAGATTGTCGCCGTAGCGCCTGGCCGTTAACCTTCAGGGAGCGTCCCCCTTGGCTGCGTAGCTCCATCACCAGCTCGTGGGCTACCCCTAGCCGCTCCACGGTGGCGGCAATCCGCGCCTTCTCTTCCCCCTGCTGCACCATCTCCCGATCGCGACCGGCCCGCCGCGAGCGCAAGGTGGCCAAGAGCTCCACTGCCTCCAAGAGGTTCGTCTTGCCCTGGGCGTTTTCCCCCACCAGGATGGTCTTGGGTGCCTCGAAGGGGATCCCTTGATCCCGGTAGTTGCGAAAGTGCCACAGATGGAGAAAACATAGGTACACTTGGTGCGCCTTTGGCTTGGGGGAACGGCCCTCGCCAAGGAGGGTTTCCACTTTAACGCATAGCCTAGGACCAGGAGCACCTGGCTTCAGCCAAGGAGGGGCTGACCGAGAAAGCTGGGCTCCTGGACGCAACAGCTGCCAAGTCTAGTCACTAGAGCTGCGTCAGCTAGTGAACCAGGGGTTGGAGCAGGTGCAGCTTGTTGCGGCAGGCGTAGGGCTGTCAAGTTTAGGTGGGAAATCCCTGTTGGCGCAGGGCTTCAAAGAGGGCAATGGCGACTGCATTGCTGAGGTTAAGGCTGCGCACCGGCCCGCTCAAGGGGATGCGCACGCTGGGATAGGTTTCCAAGAACATGGGATCCAAGCCCCGGCTTTCGCTGCCAAACACCAGCCAGTCTCCGGGTTGATAGGCCACCTCGGTGTAAAGGGCCTTGCCGCGCACGCTAAAGCACCAAAATCTTGCCTCGGGGTGGGCTTGCACCAGGGCCTCCCAAGAGGGGTAGCGATGCAGTTGGACGTGCTCCCAGTAGTCTAGCCCCGCCCGCCTGAGGTAGCGATCCGAGAGGCGAAACCCCAAGGGATCCACGAGGTGGAGGGGTGTGCGGGTAGCGGCACAGGTGCGGGCGATGTTGCCCGTGTTGGCCGGGATCTCCGGAGCCACCAAGACGACGTGGAAAGGCATAGGCTCAGCTCACTTGCTGCCAAAGCCGCGGCTGTTGCCCCCCTTTTTGCCCCCCCCTTTGTCTGGCTTGCGGCTGGACTGCGAACGCCCTCGCCATTGGGGGCCACCTACCGGCAGCGGGCCCCGTCCGCCCAGCATGCCCGGAAAGCCGCCCATGCTCATGGAGCGCATCATGTCGCGCATGCGCTGGAAATCGCTCACCAGGCGGCTGACATCCTCCAGCTTGTGGCCAGAGCCCAGGGCTACCCGCCGCTTGCGGCTGACGCTGCGGGCCAGCAGATCCGGGTTGCGCCGCTCCTCTGGCGTCATGGAGTTGATCATGGCCTCCGCCCGGGCTAGTTGCTCTTGGCCTTTTTGCAGCTGCTCGTCGCTAATTTTGCTCATTCCCGGCACTAGCCGCAGCAAGCTGGCTAGAGACCCCATGCGCTTGATGAGGCGCATTTGTTTAAGAAAATCGTTGAAATCGAACTGGGCGGTCATCATCTTTTCTGCCATGGCGGCGGCATCTCCCAGGTCGATTTCCTCCTGGGCTTTTTCCACCAAGCTGAGAATATCCCCCATGCCCAAGATGCGCGAGGCCATGCGATCCGGGTAAAAGGGATCCAAGGCCTCCACCTTTTCGCCAACCCCGATAAACTTAATGGGCTGGCCGGAAACCTGGCGAATGGAAAGAGCTGCCCCGCCGCGGGTATCGCCGTCCAGCTTGGTGAGGATGGCGCCGGTAAGGCCCAGCCGCTCGTGGAAGGCCTGGGTGAGGTTGGCCGCCTCCTGCCCCATCATGGCGTCCACCACCAGCAGGATCTCGTGGGGCTGCACCGCGGCCTTGATCTGCTCCAGCTCTGCCATCATCTCCAGGTCGATCTGGAGGCGACCGGCGGTATCCAAAATAACGTAGTCGTAGCCCTGTCCCCGCGCGGTTGCCACCCCCTGGCGGGCAATCTCGACCGGATCCGCTTTGCCCAGCTCGAAGACGGGGATCTGGATCTGCTGGCCCAGGCTCTTGAGCTGGTCGATGGCCGCTGGACGGTAAATGTCGCCTGCCACCAGCAGCGGCTTTTTGCCTTGCTTGCGCAAATACAAAGCCAGCTTGGCGCAAGTAGTGGTTTTGCCAGATCCCTGCAAGCCAACCATGAGCACGATGGTGGGGGGATGCTCCGCCTGGGCAAGGGGCACGTTGGCTTCCCCCATCACCTTCACCAGCTCGTCGTAGACAATCTTGATAAACTGCTGATCCGGCGTTACCCCCGGGATCACCTCAGCGCCCAGGGCTGCCTGCCGCACCTCCTCGATGAACTGCTTGACCACCTGTAGGTTGACATCGGCCTCCAGCAGGGCGCGCCGCACTTCCCGCAGGGCTTCTTGGATGTTGGTTTCGGTGATCCTGTCCTGGCCGCGCAGCTTTCTCCAGGCCAGTTCCAACTTTTCGGCAAGGACATCAAACATGGGTGCTGTTAGTCAAGGGCTGCTAGGGCATTTCCTACCATAGTCCAGTTGGAGCCGCTCCAGCTTGGGGATCCCGGCCCCAGCGGCTACCTAGGCCGAGGAAGGCTAGCGACTTTACGAAAGTTTAAGCAACAATAGAAGGCGTCGCTTGCAGACTGGCCATGGTCAGCGTTGCTTCTTGCTCCTACAGCATCTCCGACTGGCAGTTGGGCTATCGCTCTTTGCGCCAGGAGTACGACTACTGGGTAACGGAGATCGAGGGGCGGATCCCCAAAAGACTGCAGGGAACCCTCTTTCGCAACGGGCCCGGCAAGCTGGAAGCGGGATCCCAGCGCTATGGCCATCCCTTCGACGGCGACGGCATGGTCTGCGCCATCACCTTTGTGGGAGGGCGGGTGCATTTCCGCAACCGGTTTGTGCGTACGCCAGAGTTTGAAGCAGAGGAGAAGGCGGGTCGAGTCCTTTACCGCGGCGTGTTCGGCACCCAGAAGCCAGGAGGCTGGTGGGCCAATTTTCTCGATTTGCGCTTTAAAAATCCGGCCAATACTAACGTCATCTACCACGGCGGCAAGCTCCTAGCCCTTTGGGAAGCCAGCGCTCCCTACCGCCTAAACCCAGCCACCTTGGCCACCGAGGGGGTCGAGACCTTTGGCGGTGCCCTTGCTCCTAATCAGCCATTTACAGCCCATCCCCGCCGCCATCCAGAAACCGGAGATCTCCTGGCCTTTGGGGTGCGGACGGGCCCCCCTTCTACGCTTCTATTCTACCGCATTGACCCCCAAGGGCGGCTGGCGGAAAAGTGGGACTACCGCCTGCCAGATTTTGCCTTTTTGCACGACTTTGTCTGGACGCCCCGCCACTGGATCTTTTTCCAAAATCCTGTGGCCTTCAACCCCTGGCCCTACATGCTGGGCCTGCAGCCAGCCGGCACTTGCCTGACCCTTAAAAAAGGGGAGCCTACCCGTATCTGGCTATTTCCTCCCAAGGAAAAGCCGCTGCAGCTGGAAACGGAGCCAGGGTTTGTCTTTCACTTTGTCAACGGCTACGAGGTGGGGGAAAAGATCTTGGTCGATGCCGTCGTCTACGAGACCTACCCCGCCCTGGAGCCCGGAGCCGACTACCTGCAGATTGACTTTGCCCAGGTGCCAGCGGGCAAGCTATGGCGGTTTGAGCTGGATCCCAAGGCAGGCAAAGTCAAGCGGGAGCTGCTTCTGGATCGTTCGGTGGAGTTCCCGGCTATCCACCCGGCTTGCGTTGGCCGACCCCACCGCTACCTCTATGTTGGCGCTACCCATGCTCCCGGCCCCAACGCACCCCTGCAGGCCATCCTCAAGCTGGACACCGCAACAGGCCGCAGCGAGCAGTACAGCTTTGCCCCCCGCGGCTTCGTGGGAGAGCCAGTGTTCATCCCCGATCCCGAAAACGCTGCGGAGGAAGCCGGGTGGGTGGTAACAGTGGTCTTTGATGCAGCCAGTCAGCGCTCGCAGGTGGCGATCCTAGAAGCTGCTAACCTAGCAGCCGGCCCAGTGGCCCGGATCCCCTTGCGGCATCACCTTCCCTATGGCCTTCACGGCAGCTTTACCCCCTGCCTCTGGGCTGAGCCGGATTAGAGCCCTGTCCGCGCCAGTAGGCGAGAGGCTATGTGTTAGACTGGGAGTCAGAATTCCCGCGGGGGGTGTCAGAATGGCCTCTGGTCTGGAACCTTCCCTACAGCGTCTAAGCCCAGTCCCAGAGCCAAAGAGCTCCCCTGGACTAGAAGCAGCGGTGGGCGTTGGTACTCTGCCGGTCTCAGAGGGTGGAGTAGCCTCTACCTTCTCCAGCTTAGGTAACGCCGCCACGTCGGGAGAAAAAGCAACGGTGGCAAGACAGCGACCCTGCCTAGAGCCCATCCCTCCCCCAGGGCAAGTGATGCAGTATCGGGCCATTGGCCTCATTGAGGGTCGGTATATTCCTTCGCCAGATCGCTTTACGCGGGGGGTTTTGCGCACCTCGGATGGTCTGGACATCCATGCTGTCCTCCTGGGCCGGGTGATGAGCCTAGTGCGCAAGCACCTAAGGCCGGAGCGCAACTACCTGTGGGTGGTCTATCCCCGCACCCGCGACAAAGGCCAAAATCTCCACGTCCAGCTGATGGGAGTCTGGGCCCCGGAGGAAATGGGGCAAACCCTGCCCGAGGGATCCTGCCCAAGGGTGGTGCCGGACTGGTTTTCCATTCGCGGCGAGGTCGTTTTTCAATCCCAGGAGAGAGGGTTCATCATCGTCAAAATTCGCCGCTCCCACTCTCAGTTGCCCTCCCCTGCTCCTCCTTTGCCAGCCGCTAGCTCCAGCGACCAGCAAGTAGCTAGTCCGGGGGGCCAGCAGCAAGCAGGATCGGCTTTGCCGGCAGCGCCCCAGGCTTTTAAGTTGCGCCTCCTTGGATCCCTGCCAGGCAAAGGAGTAGGTATCTTCTGGGATCTGCAGGCGCGCCGCCGCGGCTCCCAGCTCTACATAGAGTCGGCAACTCCTATTGGCCCTGTGCCCAGAGAGCGGCCACAGCCCCAGGCAAAACGTTCAACTTCCCCTTCCAAACCCAAGAAGAAACCTCCCAGCGCCCCAAGGCGCGCGCAACAACCGCTCCCCAGTCAACCTGGCCTGCCGCTGGATCCCGCCAAGGCAGCCAAACCTCCCAAGCCCACTAAGAAGAAACGTCCATAGTTTCTACCTTCGCCATGACAGAGTCAAACCCTCCTCCCAGAAAAGATGAATTCATCTCCCCCCGCTACCCCTACTGGGGCGAGGTCAAGCCGCAGAACTTGGTTTTTGATGCCAATTTACAAGAATTCAGCCATAAGGTGTCCCTAATTTGTAGCTTAGAGACAGGGGGCAAGATTACCCCAGAAGAAGCCTACCGCCAAATTAAAGAGCTGTGGAAACAACTCAAACAAACCAAAAAAGCTATCCTGGACGAGCCTAAGTGGAACGAGCCTCCTCCCAAGTTGCCAGAAGAAGAGTGAGTTAGGGCTTTGCTCTAGCCCTCCTTCGGGACAGTGCTGCGGAGCAGCTTTGTGGCACCCTGGGCAACCTCGCCAACGAAACAAGCTAGCAACTTAGCACGTCCGTTTCTTCTAGTAGGTTTAAAATCGGGTCTCAAACTCGATGGAAAGGGTGTTGTTGCCCTGGAAGTCGGTGCTGGCGCGGGTGAGGGTTTGGTCGCTGAGGCGGTAGCGGGCGCTGTAGCGGGTGGGCTGCAAGGGATCCGTCAGGTTGCGTTGCACGGAGACGGAAGTGGTCGGCCCCAGATCGCGGGCTACTTCCAGGACCAGGCCCACCGAGGAGCGTCTGGGAGCACGGGTGTCAACTGGGGGAACGGGGCTGAGGCGAACCTCATCCAGGCCAAGGGTGTCCCCCAGCGTTTCCACCACATCGTTGAGTAGGGCCGTTCCCGCCAGCCCGGCCACCCCTGCTTCTGGATTGAGTCGGGCCAAAGCTGTTCCTCCTAGCAGGGCGACGATCTCTTCTGGGGATCTGCTGGGACTGCTAGAAAGCGTCAAAACCCCGTTGCGGGGATCCGCAGCCGCAAGCTGGCTGGCCCGCCCGTTGACGGTGGCCAAGATCTCGATGCTCTGCTGGGATCCCGGCAGGTTGCGGTTAGTGTCGAAGGGAGACAGCTCCTGGGGAAAGCGGTAGACCTCGAAGGCTTGGGTCACCAGACGCAGGTTGAGGAAAGGATCGAAGGGGTTGTCCAGGTCAAAGGTGGCGGTGTTGGGGCGGGAGCGATCCAGGCGAAAGTTGGCAATTGGCAGGCTGACGCGGCCTCGCTCCAGGGCGATAGTGCCCGCCGGGCGGAGATCTGAGGGGGTGCCGAACAGGCGCAAGCTGCCGGTGGCGTTGAATTCAAACAGGTTGGGGCGCTGCACGCGGATCCCGGGCCCTAAGACCAGCTCCAGCCCGTTCAGCCGCAGCTGCCAGAAGGGATCTGCCTGAGTCGAGTCGGCGGGAGCTGCCGCTTGGCGGGGGCTGACCTCGATAATCCCATGGGAGGCCTCTAGACGACCCTCGAGCAAAGGACGCAAGAGCAAGCCTTCCACCAATACGCTGCCTTCCAAGCGGCCGGTGTAGAGATTGGGCAGGTTGAGCTGGATCCCTTGCAGTTGCAACGTTAGGGGTGGCGAGGTTTCGTCCATCTGCAGGGCGCCGCGGGAGTTGACAGGCAAAACCCCTCGAGCCACCAGGGATCCGCCCCCCACCTGTCCCTGTAGCTCCCGCACCTCCAATTGGTTGAGGTTAAAGACAATTTGGCCGGTCAGGTTGGTGATAGGCTCCGGCAGGGCAGCCAGCTTGAGGATCCCGGAGCTGAGGTTGAGGTTTCCCTGCAGGCTAGGCTCTTGCAAAGTGCCGCCGATGGCCAGCTCCAGTTGGCTTTGGCCACCTTCCCAGCGCACCTGGTCGGTGAAGAGGTTGATTAGGCGCAGGCCGTCCTTCTTGGCTTGCAGGGTAAGGTCAATCTGATCCGAGGCAGCCCGCACTTGGGCAAAGGGCAGGGTGTAGGGAACCAGGCCGGAAAGGCGGATTGGCTCGTCGCTGTTGGCTAGGAGAGCACCCTCCAGACGCAGTTGACCCTGGTTGTAGTCAAATTGCCCCTCTACCTCCCGCAGCGGCACCTGGTTGATCCGAGCGTTCACCACCGTCAGGGAGCCGCGGGCCCGGGGATCCCGCAGGTTGCCCGCTAGTTCCACATCCAAGTTGAGATCCCCTTGGAGTTCCAGCCCCTCGGGCAAGAAGCGATCCAGCAAAGCCAGAGGAAACCCCTGAATTTGCAGGGATCCCGACTGCTCCTCCAGACCCAACTTGCCGGTGAAAAGGGCTTGGCGTTCCCCACTGCGCAACAGCAGCGGCTGTAGCACCACCGCCCCCTCGACCAGGCTGCCGGCAGCGGTGAGGCTTTCGACCCTAAACTCCTCTGCTTGCCAATTCCAGCCCTCCAGGTGAAAACTGACGCTAGGCCGGTTGAGACTGCCAACCAAGCTGAGGCTGGCCTGGAATTCTCCTTGCAAGCTGGTGGGTGGCGGGATGCGGGGATCCATGCGGCTGGTCAAGGCCTCCAGGTGGGCGGCCAGGACCTGGGCGTAGTGCTCCAATTGCTGCAGCAGGGGAGAACCGGGCAGGCCAACCGGCTCTGTCTCTAGCACGGCAGCAGGGCCTAGCGGGGGCAATTGCAGGCCGCGGGTGGCGAGGTCTTGCCACTGCCGCCACTTAAAGGCGGAGACAATGTCTTCCAGGCGACCCTGGGGGGTGCGGATCTGCAGGTCAATTTGCGGAACGGGAGCAGCCTGGAAGGAGGCCGTCGGCAGCTCCAAGGTGCCGCTGGCGGTGTAGGTGCTCTTGAACAACTCCAGTTGGGCTTGGGCAATGGTCAGGCAAGAGGGGCTGGAGCCGTCTCCAGGACGGTAAGCGAAATCCACGGAGAGGCCCTGGGCTTCGATCCCCCCTAGCCGCAGATCTGCCACCGCTGCCCGTCCCTGGGTAGCGCCGCTTGCCAGGTCAACGGTCACCTCCCCATCGAGGCTCCCCTGCAGACTGGCCCACGGCCCAGCAGCAACCCCCCCCAGCAAAGCCAGCGGCAAGCGGTTCGCCGCCACCTGAAGCTTACCTTGGTGGCGTTGGCCGCGCAGTTCCGCCTCGCCCAGCTGCAGCTCGAACTGCAAGGGCCGAAACTGGGGATCCAACTGCAGCGCCAGCCGCTCCCGCGTCCCCTTCAGCTCCACTGTCATCCCCTGGCTAGACCCCTGAAAGGGCCCGGCCAAGTCAGCAAAGGCCACCTCTCCCACCCGCAAGCCGCGCACCTTGGCCTCGCCGGCCACCTGCAGGTTGTCCAGAGATCCGCGGAGCCGCCCCGATCCCTGCAGCACTCCTGCCACCCTCGGCGGCAAGCCGGGCACTTTGGCTAGGGGGATCCCGTCAGCGGCAAAGTTGAGATCTAGAGACCCCACCTGCAAGGTCTGCGGATCCGCGAGGATGCGCCCCTCTACTCTGCCCAAGCGGGTGGTGTCGGCCAAGACTTCTGCTGCTTGGATTGCCAAGCCCCCGCCATCCCAGGCCACCTGGCCTCTAATGGAATCAACTAGCCCATTTTCCTCCCCAAGCCGCGACAGGGTCAGGGATCCCTGGGCCCGCAGCGCCGCCAGGAGACCCACCTCCGCCGCCTCCCCTGTGTCCACCTGCGCCGTCAGCTCCCCAGAGACAGATCCCGGCCACTGCGGGTTGAAAAACGCCAGCGGCACAGCCTGAGGAACCACCTGCGCCTGGAGCTGTCCTGCCTCCCACCGCCCCGCTGCCTGGATTCGGCCCTCCCCTACGGCCAACACTGCCTGGGGCACCTCCACCACCCAGCTGTCCCTGCCAGGCAGGATCTGCAGCTGTCCTCTTCCAGCGAGCTCCTCCCCCTGGATTTCCCAAGTGGCCTCCACCTGGGGCTGGGATCCCGCCAGCACCACCTGGGCCTGAGCAGTTACCCGCCCCGCCCAAGGCAGCTTGCCCCTCTGTGGCAGGTTGACGCCGTAGAGGGACAGCACCTGCCCCGCGTCGGCCGCGGTAACCTGCAGATCAAACTGGCCTGCCAAGCCGCCAGCCCACTGCAGTTGGCCGGATCCCTGGAGGCGTCCGCCTGCAGCTTGCAAGTCAATGGCCTCAAAGGCCAAGGTCTGGTCGGCCAAGCGGAAGCCAAAAGCATATTGCGGCACTGGCAGGCGATCCACCCGACCTGGCGAGATCCCTTGCAACTGCCCTTGGATCTGCGGCCCCTCCAGGGGGCCGGTGACCGCCAGGGATCCCGCCACCACCCCTTCTGCCGCCACTGGCAGCTTGAAGTTGAAAGTCTCCTGGATTTGCTGCAGGCTGGCCGGGGCGATGGCGGCTTGCAGATCCAACCCCTTGTCGCTGAAGGCGATGGAGCCGTTGAGATCTTCAAAAGCAAGCTGGCCAAAGCGGCCGCTTATCCCCTCCAGTTCCAGCTCCTCCAGGGTAAAGCGAACAGAGCCCCTCACCTCCTCAAAAGGACGAGGCAACCTCTCCAGCCTCAGCCGCGCCTGCTGAACTTGGGCTTGCCCCGTCAACTCCAAAGGGCGTTTGTGCAAGCGGGACGGCGTCCCTTCTCCTCCCCAAAGGACTTGCAGAGCTAGACTGGCTTCTCCCTCCACCTCCGTCCAGGGCGCTGCCGGCAAGATGCTGGGCAGCAGATCCAAAGGCAGGCGAGCAGCAGCAACCGTCACCGAACCAGAAACCTGGGCAAAATCCGCCACCCCCCGCAACTGCAGAGGGTACCTCCCTCTACCTGCCAGCGGGCGCAGGACCGCCGAAAGCTGGAAACTGGCTCGTCCTCCGGCTTTCTCCCCCGGCAGGGCACTCAGCCTCACCTGCACCTGGCCCTGCAGCCCCTCGAACTGCCGTCGCTCCCCTACTAAGGGGATGGCCGTCAGGGATCCCCCCCGCAAACGGATGTTCAACCCCTGCAAGGGCAGGGATCCCTCCCCTTGAGGCAGTTGAAACTGCACGTCTGCCCAGCCGCGATCCAGCGTTTCCATGAGCAGCAACTGGGGCTGGTTCAGGGTAACATTGAGCACCCACTCGCCGGTTTGTAGCCATGTCCAGAAGTCGGGGCTGAGGTCAATAGAGCCAATGCTGGCCAAGTGTTCAATGAAGCTTTCTCCCAGCCGCACTCCCCAGGGAGCCACAAGCCTCACCTCTCCCAATTCCACCCGCCGGCGCATCGCCTGCGAGAGGGCAGCTTCCACCTGGGGCAGCACTTGATCCTGAAAGTAGACGCCGATTCCCCAGGCAGCGCCAAAGGCGGCAGCCGTCAAGCCCAAACCCAGGCCTGCCCCTATCCTCGCCCAGGTCTTGGAGGAGAGGGGAAAGGGTCGCTGCGGCACTTCACCCTCTTTGTTGCGTCGCTCTTCGCCCAACACCTACCCTCAGGATCCAAAGCACCCCCCTTGAGAAGCCCTCCTTGGGGATAGCCAAAGCTGCCCCCATCCTACCCAAGGACTCCTGGCTTGCCATGAGGGGCCAGAGAGAAGAAATCCCTACTCCCAGCCGCAATCCCCTGCCCATGGACATGGCTTGATCCAGCCCTCTACAATGAGGCCCACGGGTGGTTTGTCTACACCCCCAGCTTGCCGGGGGGATCCCTCTGGCAGGGCAGTGTGAGCTACCACGTAAGTAGGGAGCAGTACGAGGGGCTTACAGTTTTGTCCCCTGGTGTGTTGTATAAGGTTGTATAAGCCTTTTGGAGCAGTCGAGATAAAGGAGAGAAGCCATTCCGGAACCTCTGTCTTTGACAGTTAGCTTGCGTGGTAGCCACGAGGCCCTGGAAGACTGCCAGGTCTTCCACCTGGCCGGCCTTCTGGATGCCTTCTCTGAGCCGGTGTTCGTGAAAGTGGTCACCAGGCACCTAGAAAAGGGATCCCCCAACCTTATCCTGGACTTGACAGGGATCGATTTCATTGACAGCTCCGGCGTCGGTGCCCTGGTGCAACTGGCCAAACTGGTGCAAGAGCGCGGGGGCATCTTCCAGGTAGTGAGCAATCCTCGCATTACCCAAACGGTAAAGCTGGTGCGGCTGGAGAAGTTCTTGTCCCTGCGCAATTCACTCCAGGAAGCTTTGGATTATCTAGCTGCAGAGAGCAAAAGGCGCTCCGAGCAGGCCTCTCCCCCCTCTGAGGCTGGCTCCGAAGCCGCCGGATCTAGCCCGGAGGAGCCCAAGGGCGAAGCTTCCTAGGCCGCTGCTGGGATATTGGAATGGGTCTGGGGACTTTTTGGGGCATCAGCGCTGGCGCCGGGGATCCCGAGTGGCTGACCCTAAAAGCTGTTCGGGTTCTCCAGGCTGTCAACTGGGTGGCCTGTCCCCAAAATGCTGCTGGCCAGCCTGGTTTGGCCTACCAAATCGTGCGTCCTTGGCTGCAACCGGGACAAACGCTCTTGCCCCTGCCTTTGCCCTTTGTTACCCAGCCTGAGCTCCTCCAGGCGGCGTGGGAGGCGGCTGCCGAGCAACTAGCTCCCCTTCTGGAGCAGGGAGAAGATGTGGCCTTTGTCTGCGAAGGGGATGTGGGCCTCTACAGCACCTTTGCCTACCTGGCCCAGGCCCTGCGGCAGCGGCTCCCTGACCTGCCCATCCAGGTCGTACCGGGGGTATGCTCTCCTCTGGCTGCTGCGGCGGCTTTGGGATCCCCTTTGGCCCTCGGCCCCGAGAAATTGGCAATTTTGCCCGCTCTTTTTGCCCTAGCAGAGCTGGAGGAGGCCTGTGCTTGGGCTGAGGTGGTTGTCCTCATGAAGGTGGCTTCCGTCTACCCCCAAGTTTGGCAGTGGCTGGCCGAAAAAGGCTGGCTGCAGCGGGCTAGCCTAGTGGTCTGGGCCGGCTGGCCCCAGCAAGCCCTTTTCCCCACCCTCGACGGATTGGCCGACTACCGCCCCCCCTACTTTTCCCTATTAATCCTGTGGCCTCAGAATCGCAGCTCTCCTCGAGTGGCTGACTTGCCAAAAAGCTCCTAAAAAATGAGCTTTTCTCCAGGAGAAAAAGCAAGAAGATTTGACCGCAGGATCCACAGGTACTACCCGTGAAGAAAGATGGAAATCAAATTGAAGAAGTAACATAAACTGTTAAAAACAGTTGCCAGCCGCTACAGGGGTAGGCGGCCTGGGCTAGATTAGAGGTGTAGTGATTCAGGAAAGGAGGTAGATCCAGCGGAAAGGTAAGACACCGGCTTGCAACTTGCTCAGCCTCAAAACTGCCAGCAAAACAACCTCTCAAGTTGATCCCACGTAAGCTCTCAATTGGCTGTGCTGGCAGGTGTACCAAGCAAGGGGTTGTCTTGCCTAGTGGAGCACCTGGCCTCTCCGACAGGTTTTCCCCCAAGCTAAGGGACATGGGAGTTAAATCAAATAGCGGCTGGGTTTACTGAAGCCAGGCACTGTAGCGTGAGGGGTCGCTTACCTCGTCTGGAGTGGTGAAAAGACAGTAAGTTCTGCTGCTTCTGGAAGCGCCGGCCTGCTATTTCGAGTCTCCAGCAAGAATCAGCGAAGATTGGAGAAGACGTGGAAAACCGGTGCTTCGGTGAGGTTCAGGTGCTCCTCCTGCAGGCTCTAGCGAGCCGAGATTTTTAGTAAAACTTGAGATTTCTTGAGGTGGGGGGTCTCTATGTTTACCTTTCTGTCGAAAATTGCAAGGGCAGTTATTCGCGTGTTCACCCCTGCCAAGTCCGACCTAGTGGAAGTCGGCTACCAGCCCATCACAGATGATATCTATCGCTATCGCGGCAAGCGCTCGGCTCGCTATGCCGGTGAGCTGTAGGACGAGGGGGGAAGGAGAGGGGTTTGCCACGTCCAGGGGTTGAGCTCCTAAGAGGTGGCCAGCGGGTTGGTCTTCGTTTCAGGGCTGTTAAGCTCTGGCTTTGGTGCTGGGGTGGCGGTTCCCGAGCAAGGGCCGCCACTTCGCATTGTTTGCGAAAATGGTAGGGATACGTAAGCGCTCCCTCCACAGTGCCCTCCCTCGTGGTCTATCCCGCCACAGCCGTCGACCTGGATCCTGTGGTGGAGGTTCTTGCCCAGGTCTTTTACCCGCCCCTAGGCCTGCAACGCTGGCTGCACCCCATTCACAAACGGATCATTCGTCAGGATTTACGCCTCAAGCTGGCAGCCAGGGATCCCTACTACTGCTGCTTAGCGGCGGCGGTGGAGTCGAAAGTGGTGGGGACTGCTGAGATCTCGCTGCGGGCGATGGCCCACGGGAAGTATCCCTACCTTTCGAACTTGGCGGTGCTGCCAGAGTGGCGACGGCAGGGAATTGCGCGACAGCTTTTGCTCAGCGCTGAGGAGGTAGTGCAGAAGTGGGGCTATCGCCGGTTACAGCTGCACGTCCTGGAAGATAACTTGCCCGCCCAGCAACTCTACACCCAACTGGGCTACGTGCCCCTCGAGCGCACCCCTCAGCTTTGGCAGTGGCTGGGGATCCCACCCCAGCTTTTGCTCTGCAAGTGGTTGCCGTAAAGTTATGTAAACTAGGAGGGAAAAGGCGAGAGAGGCGTTGCCGTGGACGTTGAGACCGTAAGCAGGAGGGGCTGGGGGGCCGTATTTGTAGCTTTGTTTGCAGCTTTGCTGGTTAGCTTTGGAGGGACTCAGGCTGCCTTTGCCCAGTGGGGCACTACTCCCCTGCCCTCGATTGGGGCCCCAGCGCCAGAGTTTGAACTGCCAGATCAGTCGGGCCAGGTGCGGCGCCTGGCGGATTTTCGCGGCAAGTGGGTTGTGCTCTACTTCTACCCCCGCGACTTCACTGCCGGATGTACGATCGAGGCCCGCCGCTTCCAGCAGGATCTGCCCAAGTTCCAGGCCCTAGGAGCGGAGATTGTGGGCGTAAGCGCCGACTCGGTGGACTCCCACCGCCGTTTTTGCCTAGCAGAGGGGCTGCAGTTTCTTTTGCTGTCGGATCCCCAGGGCACGGTTAGCCGCGCCTACGGCTCGTGGATGGGGGATATGGCCCTGCGCAACACCTTTCTCATTGATCCCGATGGGATCCTGCGGGCTATTTACCCAATCGTCAACCCCTACCGGCACAGCGCCGAGGTCTTGGCCCAACTGCAGGAGCTTACCAAGAAGGGCTAGTCCTGGGGGCCAAAGGTCTGCTCGAACTCTTGCAGCAGCTCGTCAATCTCCTCTAAGGCTTGGTTGACATCGACGCGCAAGTCCCCGAGATCCGGCCTTTCCAAAAGCTTGACCAGGACGGGCCGGCGCTCGCGAATACGTCTGATGCGCTCTTTTAGGGCGGCAATTTCCGCTGGCTCCATAGCTGCAGTGGTTGCCTCAGCTCCTCCAGCTTATCGCTTTCCTAGTCAGATCGCGGCCTTTGCTAACCCCTGCCCTAGACCATGGGCACAAATTGCACGGGGAAAGCTTCCTTTTGCACCACTCCTTCCGGCGTTTTGTGGAGAATGAGCAGGGACTGGGATGCCTTGCTTTCGCCTACCGGTACCACTAGGGTACCTCCCACCGCCAGTTGATCCAGAAGCGCTGTCGGCACGGTTGGGGGTGCGGCTGTAACCACAATGGCGTCGTAGGGGGCGTGTTCCGGCCAGCCCTGGTAGCCATCTCCCTGACGCACCTCCACGTTGCGGTAGCCAAGGGAGGCCAGAGTTTGCTGAGCGCGGGTGGCTAGGGGAGGCAGCCGCTCCACGCTGTACACCTGTCGGGCCAGCTCAGCCAAAATGGCCGCCTGGTAGCCGGAACCAGTGCCGATTTCCAGCACCACCGACTCAGGCGTGAGGCGGGCTGCCTCGGTCATAAAGGCAACGATATAGGGCTGAGAGATCGTCTGGCCGTAGCCGATGGGCAGGGGGCAATCTCTGTAGGCGCGATCCCGCAGCTCGGGGGGAACAAAAAGGTGACGCGGCACCTTGCGCATCGCCTCCAGCACCCGGGGATCCCGGATCCCGCGCTGAAGGATCTGCTCCCTTACCATCCGTTCCCGTTGGTCAGCCCAGGGATCCAAGCCACTCTCGGCACAGGGCTGAGGAAGGCGAACCCCACCCGTCCTGCTAAAGAGGGACGAGAACAACCTTACCATTGGCGCCTAACCTCCAAAGCTAACAGCCTGCCAGGATTTCCCTGGAATGCTGCGCCGTAACTTGGGATCCCTCACCTCGATCCTGGCCCACTTTTAAACCTGCTGCCACAAATTTCTCCCGGAAATTCCATAGCCCCGGTCCTGCAAGGGCCCAGGGTGGCCAAAATCCGTCGGGGTGAGTCGTTGCTAGCGAAGCGGCATCGCCGGGAAGTTTTCCTCCTCCCCCGCATGGAAGAATCTAGGAGCTACAGGAGGGCTTAGCGGTGTCTGTCGAACCAGCGCATCAGCATTGCCGCTAGGCGCTCAGGGTTGTGGCGCACCAAGCCAGTTTCAGGATCCTCTTGCATGACGTTGGCCAGAACGGCCCGGCAGCCCAAGTAGGCCAGTTTATCCGGGTCCAAAACCACAAACTCGGAGCCGTTGCGGCGGTAACGCTCCAGGGTGCGAGGGGAGGGGGGATCCCGTTGCACTAGGACGGCATCGAACAGGCGCAGGCCCGCCACCCGATCCAAGGCCATGACGTGATCCCCAACGGTGTAGCCGTCGGTTTCCCCCGGCTCCGTCATGATGTTGCACACGTAGATGTGGGGCGCCATGTTTCTGGCCAGGGCCTCGACAATTTCAGGGACGAGGAGGTTGGGAATGATGCTGGTGTAGAGGCTGCCCGGCCCCAGCACTACCAACTCTGCTTTCTCAATAGCCTCGATTGCCTCGGGCAAGGCGGGAGGGTTGGGGGGATCGCAGCCAATGCGGCAGATGCGCCCCCTAGCTTTGGTGATGTTGGACTCACCCACGACGCGGCGGCCATCGCTTAACTCGGCCCAGAGGGTGACATCGGCTAGAGTAGCCGGCAGCACCCGTCCCTGAATGGCCAAAACCTGAGAGGTAGCGGTGATGGCCCGGACCAGGTCGCCCCCGGTTACCGCGGTGAGGGCGGTGATGAACAGGTTGCCGAAGCTATGCCCGCTCAGCCCTTCCCCCGCCTGGAAGCGGTACTGGAACAGCTCGGTGAGGAGCTTTTCCTCGTTGGCCAAGGCCGTGAGGCAGTTGCGGATGTCGCCAGGGGGCAACACGCCGATCTCCCGCCGCAGGCGCCCTGAGGAGCCGCCGTCATCGGCCACGGTAACGATGGCGGTGATGTTGGAGCTGTAGTGCTTCAGCCCCCGCAGCAGGTTGGAGAGGCCGGTGCCACCCCCCAGCACCACGATGCGAGGGCCACGGCTTAGCCGCCGATGCGATAGGAGCTTATCCACCAGCGCTTCGTCCCCTTCCGGGATCAGCACATCTTCGATGGAGCGCAGGGCGCTGCGAAAACCTAGCACCGCCATCACCAAGCCAATCCCGGTTACCAAGGGACCACTGATGTTGTTCGGGATCCAGGTGGTGATCCAGCGCAGGGTAATGTCGATTAGCCGCTTCAGGCGAAAGATGGGGGTCAGCTCCGTCCAAATGGCAATGCCCAGCAGCATCAGGAGTACGCCTCCCACGGCCAGGCTCAGCCAGCGTTTGACCGCCAGGCCAGGGAAGAGCCATTTCCAGCCACTTCGCCACCAGGCAGCCTTGCGGCGGCGAGGTCCCCGGATGGGGGACTTGTTGCGGAGCTCAGGTTTACTCATGGGAAAGAACGCCGGCCAAAGGGATCCTAGCCTCTGGCTGCTCCTTGCTGGGGCCAGCAGGCGGTGCTCCAAAGCAGGCTTCCAGATCCCGCTGCGACTCCAGCAAATGGCAGTGCTGGATCTGGAGGTTGAGCTCGGGCAGGCCAGAGCCGTTGGCAGGAAGGGTCCAAGGCTGCAAATCCTGGGCCAAGCGTTCCACCAGGGCCACGGAGCGGTGTTGCCCGCCGGTACAGCCAATGGCGACGGTTAGGTGAGGCCGCCGTTCTGCTCGATAGTGGGGCCACCAGGCCCGGAGGAGGGAAAAGATCTGCTGGTAGGTGGACTGGGTCAGCGGATCAGCAAAGAGAAACTCCTGCAGCAGCCGATCCTGGCCAGTGAGGTGGCGCAGATGGGGCTGAAAGAAAGGGTTGGGCAGAAAGCGCACGTCAAACAGCAGGTTGACCTCAGGAGGAATGCCGTACTTGAAGCCAAAGCTCACTAGCCGCAGGTTGAGAGGTTGGGGGAGCCCCTGCACCAAGGCTTGCAGTTGCTGCCGCAGTTGTTGGCTATTGAGCTCCGAGGTATCCAGCAGGTGGGTGCAGCGCTGCCGGATGGGGGCTAGTTCGCGGATTTCTTGCTCGATGGCTTCCAGCAGGCCGCCACCGGTGTGGTGGGGGTGGGGGCGACGGTGGGCGCTAAGACGCTTGAGCAAGACCGAAGGCCGGGCTTCTAGGAACAGGAAAGGGATCCCCTGGGCTCGCATCCAGGCATCTAGCTCGGGGAGCTGCTCCCGATACTCCTGGGCGTGGAGATTTAAACTCATGGCCAAAGCGGCGTGGTGAGGCCGCATCGCTTCAACCAAGGGGATGACCTGGGCAGGCGGGATCCCTTCCAGGCCGGTGTAGCCCAGTTGCTCGAGTTGCTGAATGGCCAAAGTTTTCCCTGCTCCGGTCAGGCCGGCAAGCACCAGAACGGCTGGGGCTGCAGAGGTTGGTTTTGTCGGCTGATTGTCCATGCAGCCTATTCTAGGGCGAGGGGGGATCTACCTCTACTTGCTAGCGGCAAAATGTCAGAGCCTGGCCGCGCACCGAGGGATCCACCTGGCCGTTTTGAAAGACGATCTGCCCGCCCACAATGGTTAGCAACGGCCAGCCCACCAACTCCCAGCCCTCGAAGGGGCTCCAGCCACATTTGGTCAGCAGCTCTTCCCGTCGCACTGGCTTGGGCGTATGCCGATCCACCAGCACCAGGTCGGCGTCGTAGCCCACCTGCAGCCGCCCCTTGTTGGGGATCCCGTAGAGGCGGGCCGGCGCCTCGCACATCCACTGCACCACCTGGTGTAGGGTACAGCGGCCCTGCTGCGCGGCCGTCAGCATCAGGGGCAAGGCCGTCTCCACCCCAGGCATGCCAGAGGGGGAGTGGGGGTAGGGCTGGGCCTTCTCGGCCAGGGTGTGGGGGGCATGGTCGGTGGCGATGCAGTCCAGAATGCCGTCGTGCAGTCCCTGCCAGAGTTGCTCCAAATTGGCGGGATCCCGCAGCGGCGGGTTCATCTGGGCCAGGGATCCTAGGCGAGCGTAATCGGCAGTGCTCAGCAGCAGGTGTTGGGGGGTGACCTCAGCGCTGACCCAGGCTGGCTTGTGCTGGCGCAGCAGCTCCACCTCCAGGCCAGTGGAGAGGTGCAAAATGTGCAGGCGGTGGCGGTAGCGGGTGGCCAAGTCTAGAGCTCGGCGCGAGGCAATCAAGGCTGCTTCTTCGTCCTGAATGAGGGAGTGAACCGCCACATCCGTACGTCCGGCAAAAAGAGCTCGGCGGGCCTGAATCCGCGCGTGATCCTCAGCGTGGACAGCAATGACCAGGTTGGGATCCGTTTCGGCAAAGATCCTCTCTAGAGCAGCCTGATCATCCACCAGTAGCGGACCATGCATGGATCCCATGAAGATCTTGATGCCGCAGGCTCCTTGCACCCGTTGCAGCTCCTTTAAGTTATCGGCAGTGGCTCCAATGAAAAAGCCGTAGTTGACGACGCACTTGCTGGCAGCCCGCGCCAATTTGTCCTCTAGCGCTCTCTGGTCAATTGTTGGCGGATCTGTATTGGGCATCTCCAAAAAGCTAGTTACCCCACCGCGAGCGCAGGCCCAGGATCCCGTCTGCAGGTCTTCTTTGTGCTCGCGGCCTGGCTCGCGAAAGTGAACCTGGGGATCGATCACCCCCGGCATCAGGGTATGGCCCTCGGCCTCGATGACCCTAGCCACCCCTTCTGTGGAGAGATGTTGGCCAATCTGGGCAATCCGCCCCTCCTGCACCAGCACATCTCCCACCCAGGGATCCCCTTCCGGTACCACCAGCTCGGCATTGCGGATCAGCAGGCTACTGGCCAAAGCTCCGCTTCCCCTTTCACAGGCGCTTTCAAGATAACACCTGTCGAGCAGGTTAAGAACCGGCCAATCGATGGAACAGCTAGTCGGCAGCTCAAGCTCAAGTTGCCCGAGTCTTGTCTTCCTAGCGATAGAGGTTGCAAGAGCTGCGCAGGTCGTAGCCAGAGGCCAAAACCTCTTGCTGGCGATCCCCTAAGCCAAGGTCGCAGCGCAGGAGATCCCCACTAACAGTTGTATGTGTGTGAGACTCAGTCATCCAACGAACGCCGCTTGAGCTGGCAGTGGGAGGAACAACTTCAGGAAGACGATAGTTGGGGGCTTGCCAAGGATCTTGCAAATAGCGATCCCTGTGGATCCCGCCAAATTCAATATCGGCGTAGGCAGGAGGATAAACCATGAAGTCCATTCGGAAAACTTCTGAGGCACCGCCGATAGCTGCTAGAGCTGTCTAGGCTTCTGCAACTCTGGAACGGCGAATGTGGTTAAGAAAATTGGGAATGCTAATAGCAGAGAGAATGCCGACAATTACGATTACCGCCAGCAGCTTGATCAAGGTCATGACGTGCGGAGCTTTAGTTGCTCGACGGCAGAGCATTAGATAGGCTTTATGAAGAGAAAGTCAGCTCATAGCAGCGTCTGCTTCCCCTTTGGAGCGTCAGTATCCAAGTGCAAACGACTCGGGGGCCTTTCTCCCCTATGCAGCTTGATCTCAGGTTGCCCTTTACAGACCTAAAACTTTCCTCGCCTCGTCTAGCAGGACGGAGCCTTTAGGAGCACTCCTTGCCTGTTTCTCCCTTGCTTTGCCTAGAGACCTAGCCGCAGTTGGCAGGAGGTGGCTATGCTGCTCAAGCATTCCTCCTATGATGTTTCCGCATAGTGAGGAGCAAAAAGTAACGCAAGCTACAAAAGTTCCAGGTCAATGTCTCTAGACTGGGGCGTTGGAACTTGTGAGAACCGCGGCAAGGACAGCTAGATAAGCAGGCCTTAGGCCCAACACCCCTAGCTTCTTTCCCTACGGCCGCCTTGCCCACACCAAGCCAAGTAACAACAGAGGGGGAACATGGATAACGTACGCAGCCTTTGTCCCTACTGTGGGGTTGGTTGTGGCCTAGAAATCCTGGCCGACGGCACAAAAATTCGCGGCGATCGAGCTCATCCGTCCAGCCAGGGCATGGTTTGCGTTAAGGGTGCGACTCTCCTGGAAACCCTCGATTGCAATCGGGCTACGGTGCCTCTCTATCGCCCTAGCCTCAGCGAGGATTTCCAGCCGGTGAGCTGGGATCAAGCGCTGGATTTAATTGTCGAGCGCATTCGCCAGACCTCTCCCGAAAGGATTGCCATCTACGGCTCAGGGCAGTTGCTAACCGAAGATTACTACATTGCCCAAAAGCTACTTAAGGGGTGTCTAGGAAGCAATAACTTCGACAGCAATTCCCGCCTCTGCATGTCTTCTGCCGTAGAGGGCTACAGCCAGAGTCTCGGCTCGGACGGCCCCCCCTGTAGCTACACGGATCTCGATAGCTGCGAGCTGGCTTTTTTGATCGGCACCAATACCGCTGAATGCCACCCAATTCTGTTCAATCGCTTGCGCAAGCGCCACAAAAGCGACCCAAGCCTAAAGATTGTTGTGGTGGATCCCCGTCGTACGCAGACGGCTGAGGAGGCCGATTTGTATCTGAGGATTACTCCAGGTAGCGATATTGACTTGCTCAATGGCATTGCTCACCTACTCATTCAGTGGGGCGCCATCAACCATGACTTCATTGCCCAGCACACCGAAGGCTTTGAAGCCTATGCTGCCCTGGTTGCCGACTACACCCCTGAGCAAGTAGCCAGCCGCTGTGGCCTAGAAGTTGAGGAGGTACTTGCTGTTGCGCGACTGTGGCAGCAGTCGCAGAAAACGCTTTCCATGTGGTCGATGGGGCTTAACCAGTCCAGCGAAGGCACGGCCAAGGTGACCAGCCTCATCAATCTCCATTTGCTCACCGGCCAGATAGGGTTTGCAGGGGCAGGGCCCTTTTCGCTAACAGGTCAGCCCAATGCTATGGGCGGTCGAGAAGCGGGCGGCTTGGCACATCTATTGCCCGGCTACCGCAAGGTTACGAATCCAGAGGATCGGGCAGCAGTGGAGCAGCACTGGCAGCTTGGCCCAATTAACCCTGAACCTGGCCTTGATGCGCTGGGGATGATCCGTGCCCTCGAAGCCGATGCCCTCGATATTTTCTGGATTGCCGCCACCAATCCTCTGGTGAGCCTGCCTGATCTACGTCGGGTAGAAGCAGCTCTGGCGCGGTCGCCCTTTACGATTGTCCAAGACGCCTACTTCCCCACCGAAAGCACTGCCTATGCCCATCTGGTACTCCCTGCTGCCCAGTGGGGCGAAAAGACAGGCACCATGACCAATTCGGAGCGCCGCGTTACCCTCTGTCCAGCTTGGCGTAACCCTCCTGGTGAAGCGCGGGCTGATTGGGAAATTTGGGCGGAAGTAGGCCGCCGCCTGGGCTTTGCCAAGGCATTTGACTTTGCCGATAGCGCTGAGGTCTTTGCCGAATATGTGGGTCTAACTGCCGGGCGTCTCTGCGATCAGTCTGGCCTCAGCCATGAGCTCCTGCGCCAGGGGCCTCAGCAATGGCCATATCCGCGCACAGGTTCAGTGGAGACCCGCAACCTCTATACCGATCACCGTTTCCCAACGCCCACAGGTCGTGCCCGCTTCATCCCCAGCCATTCCCGCGGCCTTGCCGAACCGCCCGACCCTGAATATCCCTACATCCTCACCACAGGACGTCTCTATGGCCATTGGCACACCCAAACCCGCACTGGACATGTCGCCAAAATCCGAGCAATGCACCCCCAACCCTTTCTCGAAATCCATCCCCGCGATGCCAGCAAGGTAGGGCTAACTGAGGGTGACTGGGTGAGGATTGAATCACGGCGCGGCAAGGCTACCCTGCCGGTTAAAATTACCTGCGCCATCAGCCCTGGCACAGTGTTCATGCCCATGCACTGGGGGGCATTGTGGGGCAATGATACAAGCTGTAACGCTCTCACCCACCCGGTTGCCTGCCCCAGCTCAAAGCAACCTGAACTCAAAGCCTGTGCCGTCAAGCTTAGTCGCATCGAGCTGCCACCAAAATGATCTTCAAGTTTGAGCAAGACTTTGCCGACAGCCTTCGCTGCATTCCCATGATCGTGCGCTTAAAGCTCGATCAGTGCGGCATCAAGCTCAAGTTACATCAGTGGCTGCGTTTTAGTTACCAGCAGCGCCAAAGTTTGGTTGACCTGCCAACGGATACCGCTGACAACCGAGCTGCCTACCGCGCCTACCTAATTCACCTTATCGAAAGTGTCTGCCAAGAGCAGGCCGCTGAGGTAACTGTTGATCCAAACCCTGCCTGGGAAGACGCTACCACCATCCCTGACTGCGTTCTTGAGCAGGCGGCAGCCAAGGGGGTCGTGCTGACTCTTGAGCTATGGCAAAAGCTGACCCCGTTGCAGCGCTTTGCCCTCATTAAGCTCAGTCGCCCTGGCCACGAAAACCGCAATTTCCTACCCGCCTTTCAGGAATTTTCCGCACCCCACACCTATGGTCACTGTCCAGGAAGCTGAAGCCATTATTAAAGACCACTGGCTGCCAGCCAAAACCGAGTCGATCCCGATTGCAAGCTGTGTGGGCCGGGTTTTGGCAGAGCCGATCTACGCCGATCGGGACTACCCGCCAATTAACCGGGTCCTGATGGACGGTATCGCCATCAACTATGCCGCTTATGCTGCTGGGCAGCGAAGCTTTGCCGTTGCAGGCATAGCCCCTGCGGGGACAAGCCCTGCCACCCTGCCCGATCCGCAGCAGTGCTTGGAAGTGATGACTGGCTGTGCCCTGCCGCTGGGTAGTGATCTCGTCATTCCCTACGAGCAAATTCGTATCGAGGGAGGAATTGCCACCATCATCCAGGAAGTCGAACGCAACAGGGGTGATTTTGTTCATCCCCAAGGTAGCGATTGTTCTGCAGGAGCGCTGGTTCTCCGCCCCGGCATTACCCTCAAGAGCATCCACGTCGGGATCTTGGCCTCCTTTGGCTACAGCCGCATCCAAGTTGAGAGGACTCCTCGCATCAAAGTTGTGGCAACTGGCAGCGAATTGATTCCCATTGAGCAGACCCCTGCACCCTACCAACTGCGGCGCTCCAACGCTGAGGCCCTCCGAGCGGCTCTTCTTGCCTACGGGTATACCGAGGTTGAGACCGATCACCTTCCGGACGATCCTGCTGCCATTGCCACCCACTACCAAGCCAATACCCCAAACTACGACCTCTTGATTTACTCTGGGGGTGTTTCAAGGGGAAAGTGTGACTACTTGCCGGCCATCTGGCAAAGCTGTGGTGTTACTGCCTACATCCACGGCGTGGCGCAAAAGCCAGGCAAGCCAATGTGGTTTGGCATCGACCATCAGGCCAATACTATAGTTTGGGGCCTCCCAGGCAACCCCATCTCAGCTCTTGTATGTTTGCATCGTTATCTCCTCAACCGTAACACTGACTCTGGGCACCTAAGTGAAGTCATTACCTTCAAACCCAATCTCACTCTTTTTGTGCCCGTTAAGATGAGCGCCAACCGAGTCTTTACACCGATTATGCCTAACAACTCCGGAGACTTCATCGCTCTAACAGACAGCGATGGCTTTGTAGAGTTACCCCCGGCTCAAGCTATCCTCAGCCCCGAGCAAAGCATCCAATTCTATCCGTGGTACTAAGATGCAGCTAGTGGATCAATGGAATCGTCGCATTCGCAAGCTAAGGGTTTCTCTAACCGATCAATGCAACCTTCGCTGCCGCTACTGCATGCCTTTGCATCCAGAATTTCTGGACAAAAGTAGCTACTTAACTCCGCAGCAATACAAAGAAATTATTGGCGAGTTGCTGGACTATGGCATTGAAGAAGTTCGCATTACAGGTGGTGAGCCTCTGGTTCGGCAAGACTTTGATGAAGTCATTCAGGAACTTGCCAAGCTGAAGATCCCGTCCCTTAGCCTAACAACCAATGGCCTGCTGCTCCACCGCTACTGGGACGTTCTCAAGGCTGCCAACGTTCTCAACCTTAATGTTAGCCTCGATAGCCTACAGCCCTCCACCCAAGCTGCAATTGCCCGTCGCGACTGCCTGGCGGATATTCTCCGTAATATCCAGGAGGGTATTGCCCGGGGATTTAGCCTCAAAGTCAATACGGTTGTAATGCGGGGGATCAACGATTGCGAGCTATTTGATTTCGTTGAGTTTGCCCGCAAGACAGGCGTGACAGTTCGCTTTCTGGAGCTGATGCGGGTCGGCTATGCCAACTCTCTCTATGAAGAACACTACGTTTCAGCACAAGAGTGCATTGCCCGTCTGCAAGAACGCTATACTCTAACCCCCCTTCCAGCGGCACCTGATTCGACAGCGTTTTACTTTACAATCGACGAGAATGTTAAAGTTGGATTTATTGCCTCTGAGTCTCAGCCCTTCTGCAGCAGCTGTTCCCGGTGGCGCTTGACAGCTGATGGTCGTCTCTTTGCCTGCCTATTTAGTGAGGAGGGTCTCTCGGTTCGAGACAAAACACCAGGCCAACGTCAGCAAATTTACCAGCAGCTTTTGGGGATGAAACCACTGCGCCGGGTTGAGCAGGTCTCACACCCAATGTACGGCTTAGGGGGCTAGCTCTATGGACAAAGCTGATCGTACATGGGCCCATCTTAATGCTCAAGGCCATCCGCATATGGTAGATATTAGCCACAAATCGGTGTCTTTGCGAACGGCCACAGCACGGGCAAGAGTTCAACTGCCACCTGCTCTCAGATCCTATGTTGTTGGCCAAGATATCCACCTGAAAAAAGGACCGGTATTTCAGACAGCAACCATTGCCGGTACAATGGCTGTTAAAAGAACTGACCAGCTGATCCCCTTTTGTCATCAGATCCCTGTTGAAGACTGCACCTTTGATATCACAATTGATGATCACTTGCTTGTAACCATCCACTGCACTGTCAAGACCAGCGCTAAGACAGGGGTTGAAATGGAAGCTCTCTGTGGTGCGGCAACAGCAGCGCTGACAATCTATGACATGTGCAAGTCGGTGTCGCCCCATATCTGCATCCAGGAGACCCGCCTAGTAACTAAGTCCGGCGGCAAAAACGCCCTCCTGGAACGTCCCCTCTATGGCTTGGTGCTCACAGGGGGACGTAGCAAGCGCATGGGTCGCGATAAAGCGCTGCTGAACCCTTTTGGCAAACCCCACGCCGCCTATCTCTATGAACTGCTGCAGCCCTACTGCCAGCAGGTTTACTTGTCAGCGCGTGCCGGTCAGTGGTCGGGCACAGCTCTAGAGCTCTTGCCCACACTACCAGATCTAGTAGAAAGCGTTGGCCCGATCAGTGGCCTATTGACTGCCTTGAATACTCATCCTGAAGCTAACTGGTTGGTTGTTGCCTGTGATCTACTGAACCTTCGGTCAGAAACAATCCAAAAGCTGCTGGATCACTACCAAGCCGAAACAATCGCAACTTGCTATGTTAACCCCGAGCGCGGCTTCCCGGAAGCTCTTTGCGCCATCTATACTCCTCAAGCTGCAGCGGTACTCGAAAGGGCTTACGCGGAAGGGGTGTACTGCCCTGTGGAAATCCTCAGCAGGCAGCCCTGCACCCTAGTTACCCCCAACCATGAGGTCGAGCTCATGAACGTCAATACCGCCGAGGAGTATGCCACTTTCCAATCGGTTTGGGGTAGTTGCAGCCATGGTAACTCAATCTGTCCTAAGTAAGACCGTAACAATTCAATATGTAGCAGTGCTGCGGGAACAGGCTCAGCGGAGCAGCGAAGTACTGCAAACCAGTGCAGCAAACTACCTAGAGCTCTATCAGCAGCTGCAAGCAAAGTATGGATTTTCGCTAGCAGCGGAGGACGTTAAGGTTGCTGTCAATCATGAGTTCTGTGACTTGACTAGGCCGATAGATGAAGGTGCCTTGGTAGTTTTCATTCCACCAGTTTGTGGGGGCTAAATGCTGCGTTTTCTAATTGTGGATAGCACCATCCAGCCAGCTGAACTCAGTCGTTTGCTCGTCAATAACACAGCGGGTGCCTTAGTAACCTTCGAGGGCTGGGTACGCAACCACAGCCAGGGCAAACCTGTTCTCAGCTTGGAGTACGAAGTCTACGAGATCCTTGCCCAGAAGGAGGGCGAGAAGATCCTCCGAGAAGCCCACGCCAAGTTTGGCCTCTGCGGTGCTGTTGCCTGTCACCGCCAGGGTCATCTTGCAATTGGTGATATTGCGGTTTGGGTTGGTGCTACAGCTGAACATCGCGGCGCCGCTTTTGCTGGAGCACGTTACATCATTGATGCAATCAAGGAGCGCTTGCCCATTTGGAAAAAAGAGTACTACTGGGGTGAGCCGCCGCGTTGGGTTTTATGTCAGAAAGCAAAGCCTTTGTTCCGGCAATTCCATAAGAACGCTATTGCTCGGCAGCCTTGCGGCGATACCCCCTAGCCTCTCTGCTAGTATCAGTGAGGTACCTGACCTGGGGCTGTAGCTCAGCCTGGATAGAGCAAGCGCCTCCTAAGCGCTAGGTCGGCGGTTCAAATCCGCCCAGTCCCGTCAGCCCTGCTGGTTTCCTAGCGGGTTCTTGGAAAAGTCTTCGGCTAGCTGCTGGAGCTGGAGGGGGCCTGGCGAGCTAACTGTTTGAAAAAAGCGAGGGGATGGCCGTTCTGGAGCTGCTGCCTCAGCCGCTCTTGCAGGAGCTCCTCCTGCCAGGGATCCCCTGACTGCAGCCACTCCAGGTAGCTGAGCCCCGCCACCCGCGTCAGATAGGCCCCGCTAGCTGCCTGCAGAGGGATCCCCATGAGCATCCAGGGGCTGGCTTTGAGGGCAGAGCTGAAGGCATGGGTAGCTAGCTCCAGTCCGCCCAGTTGCACAATCATTTGGGCCAACCGGTGAGCAATTGCCTGAGCCTGCTGCAGGGTAATGCGGCGATCGAAGACTTGGTGCAGCTCTCCAATCATGCGGGCCTGAATGGCCACCCCCGCCAGGACATCCAAGGCAGGGAGGGGGGTTACCGCCAGAGCTGCAGCTGTTGCCCACTGCATCCGCTCCACGATCTGGCGGCCCCGTTGGCAGCGCTCTTCCCGCAGGGCTTGCTGGACAGCCTCGCTCAAGGTTCGGGTTTGCAGCAGGGCGTTGGCTAGGCGCAGATGGGATCCCTTTTGCTGCAGTAGGCGGGCCATCTGCTGGATGAGGGCGGCGGTATCAGGGGGCTGGGGCTCCCAGGTCTCCTGACGGGATCCGTCCGGGAAGCAGTAGCGGACTTTCAAGGGCTCGGGGTCAGCGGCAATGGCCACCACCTGCTCAGGAGGGATGACACCGGCAGTGCGGCGGCGCAGGTGGGTTAGGACGGTCTCCACATCTTCCGGCAGCATTTGATCCGTCTTGTTGAGGGCTAGGATAGTGGCTTTCCCCAACCGAGCCAACTCCAGCAGCTCCGCGTATTCTGAAGCCAGCAGATCCCCGGCCACCACCACAATCAACAGATCCGCTTTCTGGGCGAGGGCGCGGGCCTCTGCTTCGCCGGCACCGCCGATGGTCAATAGCCCAGGGGTATCGGTGAGGTAAATGGGGCTGTTCCAACCTTCCAGTTGATAGGTGTGAACGGAGCCCTGCTGGGTGGTGCCCAGAGTGGGGGCAGTTTCCCCAACCGGCCGCCCCAGCAGAGCGTTGATGAGAGAGGTTTTGCCAGCAGAAGCCGTGCCAAACACCACCAGGTGCAATGCCTCCTCAGCCAGCCGCCGATCGATCTCCTGTTTCTTGGCTTGCAGGGCACGGCGGCTGATGTCGTTTTGCAACTTCTGGATAAGGGAATCGACATCCTGCAGATCTGCCTGCACCTGAGCCCGCGTCAACTTAACCCGCCGCCGCGGCTTGGCCCCTGGGGTGGGCTCCCTTTGTCCTCGGCAAACCTGCTGCCACCAGTGGCGCACCACCAGTCCTGCCGTTACTGTTCCTCCCAGAATGCCGGCCACGGTCAGGTCGGCCAGCGGTTCCGAGTAGGAGGCGATAGAGCCGTGGATGCCGCCAACCCACTGCAGGTACTGGCTCAAGGCCACTAGTCCTAGCCCTGTCAATAGCCACAGCCAAGTGGAGCGCGACAACACTATGCCAACTCCCCGTCTGCCCAAATGTTTCCCTATCTCCCCCCAGCCGCTTCTTGAGCAGGGGGCGTGCTGTAGCTGAGCATACAGTCAATTGCTCTCAGCTAATTCAGGCCAGGGATCCCTGCCAAGACGCTCAAGACCCCTGGTGGCTCCGACGGCGCTGGCAAGAACTTACCCCCGCGGTAATCCAATAGCTGCGCCAGCAACAAATAGCCCACCCCCAGAGCAATGGCCAGAACTCCCGTGATAATGGCTACCCACTTGGGCCGTTCCACGCCGGGCCTCCTCAATCAACCGCTAGACTTATCTTATTGCCCCAAAGCTCTGGCGATGACTGAGGTGATGCCGTTGGGGGCTCGAACATAGAGCACAGAGCAGTGGGACGGGGCTTTATGCCCAGTTTTTCGGAAAAGTTCGGTATTCTGAAGGGGGTTGCTGCAAGGGGAAAAGGGGATGAACCGGATCCCGTCTTGGTGGCGGCAACTGCGCCGTTGGCTGCCCTGGGCCGCCCTGCTGTTGATCCTGGTAGCAGTTGGCTACTGGGTAGGCCCTCGGCCCTCTCCCCAAGAACCAGAGCTGCCCACCCTGGCCCCTCTGCCGCAGCACCCTCGCATCCGGGTGGCGTTTAACCAAAGCCGCGAGAGCACTTATCGGGATCCCTATCGCCAGATCCACCGCTACGGCTACAACCTGGAGGAGTTGATTATCTCCCAGATTCGTTCCGCTCGGCGGTCGGTGGATGTGGCGGTACAGGAGCTAAACTTGCCCCTCATCGCCCAGGCCCTTGCAGAGCGGCGGCAGGCCGGGATCCCAGTGCGCGTGATTACCGAAAACACCTACGTGCGGGCCTGGCACCGGCTGACCCCTGCCGAAGTGCAGGCGCTGGACGAGCGCAGCCGTCAAAAGTTCGAAGAGTATCGCCGTCTGGTGGATGTAAACCGGGACGGGCGGTTTTCCCCCGAGGAGGTCGCCAGCCGGGATGTGTACGCCTTGCTGGATAGAGGCCAGGTGCCCTGGCTGGACGACACCGCCGACGGCTCCAAGGGCAGCGGCCTGATGCATCACAAGTTCGTGGTTATCGACGGGCAGCGGGTGCTGACTGGCTCAGCCAATTTCACCCTCTCCGATATCCATGGGGATTTCGATGCTCCTGGCAGCGTGGGCAATGCCAACCACCTGCTGCTACTGGATAGCCCCGAGCTGGCCCGCATCTATACGGAGGAGTTCAACCTCATGTGGGGGGACGGGCCGGGAGGGCTGCCCGATAGCCGCTTTGGCGTGCAAAAGCGCAAGCGACCCCTGCAGACGGTGTTGATTGACGACGCCGTCGTGGAGGTGCATTTTTCCCCCGCCAGTCGTTCCCTGCCCTATGAAGCTACTTCTAATGGCATTATTGCGGCCACCCTGGCCCAAGCGCAGAAGCGGGTGGATCTGGCTCTGTTTGTCTTTACCGACTCCGGCATTGCCAACCAGCTCCGGCAACTGCACCAGGAGCGCAAGGTGGAGATCCGCGGCCTGTTCGATCCTGGCTTTGCCTTCCGCGACTACAGCCGCACCCTAGAGATGTGGGGGTTGGCGCTTCCAGACGAAAACTGCCGCCTGGATCCGGCCCGCCTGCCCTGGCAGCAGCCCCCCCTAGCCATAGGCATACCCAACCTCGCCCCCGGCGACAAGCTACACCACAAGTTCGCTATTCTCGATCCCGGCACCCCCCAGGCCACGGTGATCACCGGCTCCCACAACTGGTCAGTCTCGGCCAACCACCTCAACGACGAAAACCTCTTGATTATCCGCAATAGGCAGGTGGTGGATCACTTTGTGCGAGAGTTCGAGCGGCTCCTGGCCGAGGCCCGCTTTGGCCCCAGCCGTCGCTTGCGGGAGGAAGTAGAGGAAGCAGCCCGCCGCTGCCCCAACCCCCTTCCGCTTGCCCCTACTTCCCCCACAGTAGAGCCGGAGCTGCTAGAGGCCACCTCGAGGTCCTCCCCTTCGCTAGCTACCCCCAGTCCCCCTCGCGTTAACTTGAACACAGCCACGGCAGCCGAACTGGAGCAGTTGCCTGGCATCGGCCCAGACCTGGCGCAACGGATTATCGAGGCCCGCCCCTTTTCTTCTTTGGAGGATCTGCAGCGCGTTAAGGGCATCGGCCCAGCCAAGATGGAGCAACTGCGGGGTCGAGTAACTTGGTAGGGATCCCCCCTTTGGCAAGCAGAAACGCCGCCTATGGCCCAGTGGTCTCTCCATCCCTGCTCCCAGTCCAGCGCCAGGGTTCTCCTCATTCCCACTGCCTTTGGCCCGGATACCCAAGCTCCGTTGACCATCCTCAATGCAGGCGCAGAACTGTGTGCTTTTGAGCCGCGCTTGGGGATCGATGTGGATCAGCTGGCGGTGGCGCAGTTGCCGGGGCTGATGGATGAGCCACCCTATGGCCTGTGTGAGGCAGCAGTGACCCAGGCCTGGCGACGACAACAGTGGCCGGTCTTGTTGCCTTCGGTTCTAGCAGCCAGTTGGGGGGCCATTCGTGCCCTTTGGAAGCACTACTTGAGTCTCAGTGTGGTGCATTGCAGCGCTCATGCCAACTTCATGCCCCCCATAGAGATGACCCAGCCAGATCAAGATATGAGCTACGGCAACGGCGCTTGGGTAGAGCTGCTCTACCAGCACGGCCTGCCGGTAGTGCACGTGGGGCTGCGCAGCAGCAGTGCCCGCGCCTACGCTTGGCTAAGAGACCACCACAGCCCCATTTTCTGGGCTCAAGAGGCCTGGGATCCGCAGCAGGTCGTCGAGGCTTTGCCGGAGCAGCCAGTGTTTTTGGTGGTGGACTGTAGCGTGCTGGATCCCTCGCTAGCACCAGCAGTGCACCACCCAGAGCCAGGGGGGCTGAGCTGGTTTCGGTTGTTACAAACTTGTGAGGCCATCTTCGCTGCTCGTCCTGTGGTCGGCGTTTCCCTGGGAGGGGTGGCGGTAAGCTCGGCAACGCGACCAACTGCCCGCATTGCAGCTCGTCTTCTCAATTGGCTGCTGGCCTGTTACGGCCTCTACTCCCTGAAGCTGGATCCCAACCCCGCTAGTCTCGAGCGGCTGGAAAATGAGTCTGGCCTATGAAGTCTTTCGCAGGTGTTCTTCCGGAGGTGGGGTCTACCAGTAGCACCTTTTGGCCCAGCTTCACCGTTGGTTGGCCAAGGGCGGACGCTGGAGACAGCTTCACTCCAGAGAGCATGGCTGCTTAAGAGGCCGATGCGGCTGACGGCTCTGCCTTGGATTCTGCCGGAAGCGGGAAACTGGGCAAGAACGAGGCCCGCGTCAAGGGTTGGTCAAGAATCAGCCCTTCTCCCCCTAGCACTTCGAGGGCCTGTCCCTCCACGGAGATCCAAACCCGTGCATTAGGGTTTTGGCTAGTAACCGTGTAGAGTACCTGGGCAATCCGACCCATCATTGCGGTGGATCCCCCCCCTTGCGTAAATTCGGGGGAGAAGTTCAAAAAGATATCGTCGCCTTCCACCCGTACATCCAGTACCCGCGTCTGGGGAGGAATAGCGGTGGTGAGGCGGGGATCCTTGGGTCCAGCGATCAACTCCTCCAGAGCCCTACGAATGGCCTCTTGGGCGTCGAAGGCGCGAAGGGAGCGCTCCTGCTGCACGTAGTAGATAGAGTTGTCAGCCGCGGTCAGCCAATACAGGGAAAGAGTTTGCCGCGGCCCCCTGCTGTACCACCAGGCTCCTCCCACAAGCCCCAATCCCACCAAGAAGCCAAGCACTCCCACCTGCAAGGCCTGGCCACGTCGTCGGCGGGGGCGTTGCTCTCCCTCCCTGAGGAAGCCGAGTTGGGCAGGACGCCCTTCGTAGTGGCTCATTGCTGCCAATCCCCCTGCTTACCTAGCTAGCTCCAGGGTAGCGAAGAAAAGCTCCCTCTGCCGGGAGACAGGCCCAAGAGAAACTCAATTGACGTTCTACCCAGCCCTAGAGGGGGATCCTTTCCCAGCTTGCTCTCTCAAGAGCAAGGGGCAACTACCGTCAGCTCGAGCCGGGGGAGATCCCTCTGGGGGGTAGTAGCCGGTTGCGGAAGCAGGAAGAAAGAAAAGTCCGCTCCAGAAGAGTGGCACGCCAGGGCCTACGCCGCCTTGGTCAACCTCAACCAACGCACAAGCCGCCGCAGCTCTACTAGCAGCACACCAGCTACACCGGTCAGGATCCAGCCCAGCCACTCGGCTGCCGTGCCCAGGTAGCGCACCTTCACGCGATGCTCTCCCGGGGGAATCCGTACCTGCAACAGCCCCGACCCGTCGTGTTCGGCAGCCCTAAACGGTCCATCAATTTGAACCCGCCAAGCGGGATAGTAAAACGTGCGCAAGACTACGGGCTGATCTTGAGTGGTGGGATTGATGGCGCGAAAGCGGCGATAGCCATAGCGCCACTCTTCCACCTGTAGCCGCGCAGCTGGATCCCCCAGCTCGCCTTGCCACTGCAGCAGCGGATCCACCTGCGGGGGCGGCATAGGCAACGTGGCCTGGCGGGGCCGGTATTCCTGCGCATCCACCAGCGCCAGCCCATCGGGAAAGCGCCAGTGCAGGTGCAAGAAAGCAATGCCGGGCCTCTCTTGGGGCTCCTTAGGAAACTGCTTAGCTGTAGCCAGCTCTTGAAAAGTTTGAACAAGCTGCGGATCAAAGCCGGCCTTGGACAAGAGTTGAAAGCCCTGCCAAGTTTGCACCCCCATAGCTAGTCCGATCCCCACCAGCAAGAGAAGCCGCAGGCGCCTTTGCCCCCATCCCCAACCCGCTAGAGACCCCAAAAGCCAGGGCACGGTTACCGCCGTCACTGCCATCCAGCGCCAGGAAAACTGAATGCGCCGCAGGGGCAGAAACCACTCGTAGAGCCAAGCCAGCAGATCCGTCGTCATCAGCAGCGCCACTAGGCTAGCCCCAAAGCTGTAGAGCAAGGTAGCTCTGGCAAGGGATCCAGCCGCATCAAAACTCCCCCCCGGCCGGCGGACCAGCCATTCTAGAAAAACTAAGATCCCAACGCCCACCACAACCGCTGCCATCCAGACCCAGTACCCGACCAGGTTGCTCTCAAACCAGTGCTCCGTCCAGCGCGGCTGAAGCTGAGTTAGCCCGCTCAGCATTAAGCGATGCTGGGGCATGTATTCCTCGGCAAAGTTGACAAAATCCACCTGGACATGGCGCTGATCCCAGAAAGCCGGCAGCAAATAAAAAGCCGCCCACCCCAGTCCCAGACCAAATCCCAGGTAGCAGCGTCCCACCCTAGTCCAGAAGGGATCCCTTCCCCCCACCACCCACGGCAGAGGCAGCCAAACCAGAGTAAAAATCAGCAAAGTGGGCAGGTGGGAGAGCGCTAGTAGGCCATAGCTCAGAGCCAAAGCCCCGATCGGCCAGAGGGACTGAGGCCGGCAAATCACCTGCAGCGAGGCCCAGAAAACCCAGGGGGAGACGGCAATGGCCCAAACTTCTCCAATTGCACCCCGTTGGTAGATATCCACCAACCAATAGGGGCCGGCCATGCTCAGCAGGGCCAAGACCAGCGTCAAAGCCCAAGGAAGCACCTGCCGCAGCAGAACGTATAGCCCCAGCCCAAAGACCGCCATCGCCAGACCCATGCTGGCCACCAAAGAGCCGGGCAGGTCCAGCCCCAGGGCGCGAAAGGGCAGGGTGGCTACCATACACAAAGGCGGGTAGAAGGCAAAGGTGGGGTTGCCGTAGCCGAAGTTGGAGTACTCCAGCCAGCGGGGGTAAAACTGCCCGCCGAAAAACTGGCGCTGATACTGAAAGGCCCAACTGAGGTTGAAGTGGGTGGAGTGAGTCATGGGATAGCCTTGCTGCAGCATTGGCCAGAGCAGGGCCAACACTCCGGCCAGCAGCGCAAGCCCGACCAACAACCCCGGTTGGCGTAACGCTTTCACCATTTCCAAGAGCCCGCCTTTCGCGCACCGGGCAGATGTTTTCGATAGCTCCACTCCAGGCCGCAGGTCAACTTCCAGCTTCTGTAGCAGGCGTTAGCCAGACAGACAGCCTTGGGCCTACCTCCCTCTTGGCCAGGAACTAATAGCGAATCCAAGCATAGGCAGCCTCAGAGAGCACCGGCACCTCGGCGTAGCGGCCACGCAGGTTCTGGGACCAAGCGTAGAGAGTAACAGCCATCACTCCCAGAAGGGCAGTGTTGGCCAAAATGCTGCCCACTGCCCCTAGCGCTAGGCTGCCAAGGAGCCTACCCAACACCTGCAGCAGCACTTGCACCAAGAACAGGGCAATGTTGAGCAGCAGCGCCTGCATGGTATTGAAGCGAACAAAGTGGGCGATGCGGCCGTTGCGGATGACGAAAAAGAGGAGGGCAAAGAACAGCCCCATCCCCAGCCAGCCCGTGACCAGAGGCAACAAATGCAGTAGCGGTAGAAAGATAGGGATCAGTCCTGGCAGGGATTGAAACAGCCCCGAGGGGACAAAGCCCAAGGGCAGAGCCGATACCAAAGGCAGAAGGTAAGGAAGGGATCCCCACAGCCGTTCGCGCCAGGGGGCCGGAGGCCTTTCGCTGGGAGTGATGTTGCTGCGCCAGGTCATGTCCTCGAGTCCCTCAGCTCACTGCAGTGGTCGCTAGAGTCTGCTTGTTTGGGCAATGCCGCTCCCTTGCCAGAGGAAAAGGGCAGACAAGCCTTGGGCCCATTGTAGTCGTTCGCGCAGCGGGACGGAG
>NZ_JANSJL010000013.1:0-13778 GCF_047502745.1 Synechococcus sp. F70.1 | reverse complement strand
AGCGGGACGGAGTCCTTTCTGGACTGGTATAATCGACGCCAACTCTCGGCTGTGCAGAGATCTATGAAAATCTCATCCTCTCCCCCTACTCGCCTCGTTGCCGCCTTGCTCTGGAAGGCCTGGTCTGGGCTCATCGGCTTTCTCAACGACCGTCTGTTGCCGGAGCGCTTCCACGTTCGGCCTGAGGCTTTGCCGGAGTGGCTGGCACAACTCTGGGGTCGCTACCTGCGCTATCGACAAGCCTCTCGTCCAGGGAAGATCCAGTTTCGCGGCCTGACGGTGGATCCCAGCCAAGGGGAATCCTCAGCTTCCCTGGTCGGGTCTAGCTTGCTCCGCTACCGTGGCTGCCCTCTGGAGAGGGTTGCCCACCCCCTCCCCCATCAACCCTTTCCCGTTCGCGTCAGCGGGACGGAGTCCTTAACCCCTTTTGTGCCCCCCTACTGGAGGCTGCTCAATACGCTGCGCTTGAAGTTGAGCCTGGCCGATGTCGATAGCTATTCGGTCACGCCGGCCCTACAGCGGGTTTACCGCGGCCAAGAGTTCTAACGCCAGCCCAAGAGCAGCGGAGTAGAGGGTGGGGAGACGATCCGACCCACGGAAAGCTGAGAATTCCTTTCTCGCTAGGGGCTAAGACCTTCTACAGTGGATAAGGAAGGTCATTGAGCTTGTTATGTCCAAATGCGGCGTGCTCCTGCTGAACTTGGGGGGGCCAGAAACGCAGGCTGATGTGCAGCCCTTTCTCTACAACCTCTTTGCCGATCCGGAGCTCATCCGGCTGCCCTTTCCCTTTTTGCAGGGGGCATTTGCCTGGGCCATCTCCATCCTGCGAGCGCCCAAATCCCGGCGCAACTACGCTGCCATCGGGGGGGGATCTCCTTTGCGGCGCATCACCGCTGAACAGGCCCGAAAGCTGCAGGCCCAACTGGTGGCGGCGGGCTACGACGTGCCAGTGTATGTCGCCATGCGCTACTGGCACCCGCTCATTGAGTCTGTGGTGCAGCAGATCAAGTCGGACGGGATCACCCGCCTGGTGGTGCTGCCGCTGTACCCGCAGTACTCCATTAGCACAACTGGCTCCAGCTTCAAGCTCCTGGATCGCCTCTGGGCCGAAGACCCAGAGCTGGCCCGCATCGAGCGCCGCCAGATCTGTTCCTGGTACGATCAGCCCCAGTATGTCCAGGCCATGGCTAGGGCCATCCGGGAGCAGTTGGACGCCTTCGAGGATCCCCTAGAAGTGCATGTGCTCTTTAGCGCTCACGGCATTCCCGAAAGCTACGTCACCCAGGCTGGGGATCCCTACCAGCAAGAGATGGAGGCCTGCGTCGAGCTCATCTGGCGCCAGGTGGGACGCCCAAATGGCTACACGCTCTCCTACCAGAGCCGGGTGGGCTCGCTGCGCTGGCTGCAGCCCTACACCGAGAGAGTAATCCCAGAGCTAGGCGCGCGGGGAGTAAAGCAACTGCTGGTGGTGCCGATTAGCTTTGTCTCAGAGCACATCGAGACCCTGCAAGAGATCGACATCGAGTATCGAGAGCTGGCCCACCGGGCTGGGATCCGCGATTTTCGCCGTGTGCCCGCCTTGAACGCCGACCCGCTATTTATTGCTGGCCTGGCAGCTCTGGTGCAGCCCCATCTGGTTCCCTCAGCACCTGCTTTTGTGCCGGCTGCGGTGGGCAGCTCGCTGCTGGAGCGTTAGGCAAAAGGACTCTAGGCGGGGGGCAGGCCACAGTTAGCACCTGTTTTTGCCCAGCGGTTAGGTGCAGGCACGGTCTGGCCAAGTACTTGTGCTCTGGGGATCCTAGCCTTTAAATCAAAGTTTCCCCCTGTGCAAAATCGATGAGCGAAGCCCTGCTGACCGAGTGGCTGCTGGCCTATTTCCACCAACGGCTGCCCTTTCCCAAAGAGTGGCTGCCCCAGGGGAGCTACTGGGTGGGGGGCTCCCTGCGGGATGCCTACCTGGCTTGGCTGCGAGGCCAGTCTGGAGACTCCAAGGGGCCAGTGGATTTGGATTTAATGTGTCCGGCGGATCCGGTGGGGTGGGCAGCAGGGGTGGCGCGGCGGCTGAAGGCCGGCTTTGTGGTGCTGGATGCGGAGCGACAGATTGCCCGCATCGTGCTGGGCCAAGGAGGGGCTTCCCCTCCCACAGCGGCGACGGTGGACGTAGCCCTGCAGGCGGGCCCCACCCCGGCGGCGGATCTGTGGCAACGGGACTTCACCTGCAATGCCCTGGCCCTGGAGCTCCGGGAGGGGCAACTGTTGGATCCCACAGGGGGGCGGGCGGACATTCAGCAGGGGTGTCTGCGCATGGTTCACCCCGACAACCTCAGCGCCGATCCGGTGCGGCTGTTGCGGGCCTATCGCCAGGCAGCCCAACTGGGGTTTGCGCTGGATCCGGCCACGGCAGAGGCGATTCGCCAGCGGGCTCCCCTCTTGGCCAATGTGGCAGCAGAACGGGTGCGGGCCGAGGTGGTGACCCTGTTGGAGACGGGGATCCCGGGCCTGGCCCACCTGCAGGCAGCCGTGGCGGCAGGTCTGCTGGTGGCTTGGCTGCCCCGCCTAGCCCCCCAGAGCCCCGGCTTTGCCCAGGCCCAAGCCGTCTGGCAATGGGCCGAGATCTGGCAACCCCAGTACCCCCGCACTCTGGCGGAGCTGGCCCAGCCTTTGGCGGATCGGCGCAGCAGCCTGTTGGCGACGGTGTTGGCAGCCCTGCTGTGGGATCCGGCAGGCACCCCTGCCGAGACGGTGGAAACCGAACTGGAACGGCTGCGCTTTAGCCGGGCCGAGATGCGGGCCGTCCAAAGGCTGCACCAGCTTCTGCCCCACTTCCAGAAGCTTTTGGCCAGCTCTCCCACCCCTCCCCAGCAGTGGCGGCTCTACCAGCAGGCGGGATCCCTCTTTGGCGGCCTAGCCCTGCTGGCTGCAGCCACCGGCAGCTCGGCAGAGACGATCCAGCTTTGGCTTAGCCGCTACGAAGATCCCCAGGATCCCCTGGCCCATCTGGTGCCCCTGCTGGATGGCCGCGACCTACTGCACACCTTAGGTGGCCAACCTGGCCCCTGGGTAGGCCAGCTGTTGCAAGAGCTCCAGGAGGCCCAAGCTTGGGGCCAGATCCAAACCCGCGCCGAGGCCCTCTCCTTTGCCCGCCGCTGGCGCGAGAGAAGCTCCCAAACCTAGCCAAAGCGATAGCCAAAGCCGCGCACCGTTACCAAATACTCGGGGTTACTGGGATCCACCTCCAGCTTTTCTCGCAGCCAGCGGATGTGGACATCCACGGTTTTGCTGTCGCCCATGTAGTCGGATCCCCAGACCCGCTCCAGAAGCTGTTCCCGCGTCCAGACGCGGCGGGGGTGGGACATGAACAGCTCCAACAGGCGGAACTCTTTAGGCGAGAAACTGACCTCCACCCCCCGCACCAACACGCGGCACTCCTGGGTAAACAGGCAAATATCCCCGTAGCGGAGCACTGTGGCCTCGCTGGTGTAAGCCTGCTGCCGACGGCGCAACACAGAGCGACAGCGGGCAATCAGCTCCCGCATGCCAAAGGGTTTAGTTAGGTAGTCGTCGGCCCCCAGCTCCAGGCCCACCACCCGGTCAGTCTCGCTGCTTTTGGCCGTCAGCATCAAAATAGGAAGGGTGTTACCCTCCCTACGCAACAGCCGGCACAGATCCAAGCCATTCAAACTGGGCAGCATCAGATCGAGGATCATCAAGTCCAGCCGCTCGGCTGTATGCACCAGCTCTAGTGCCTCCCGGCCGTCGGCAGCTTGCAAGACTCTGTACCCCTGTTCTTCCAGAGCAAGGGCAACGGTTTCCCGGATCGCATCCTCATCCTCCACCACCAGCAGAGTCTCCTGAAGGGGGGAAGCTTCCTTAGCTTGGGGAAGTTGACTGGTCATGGAAAGCAAACTCCGCCTCGCTCCATCACCCTCAATGGCAGCCGCCCGCTAGGATATCAAACTTCAGGGTTGGCCAACAGAGAGGAGAAAAGGTGTCAAATCGCGATTCGAGGTTCCAAGACGTCAGGTTGAACCCCGAAGGTTCCAACATCGGTTGGTTCAGGATGATTTAAGATTGGGGTGGAGCCGAAGCCACTGGCGCGGCCGGGCATGCTTGCTTCTCTTTCTGCACTCTGGACTACTGGCGGAGCAATTTTACGGTTGCTGCGCTGGCACAAGCCGGCAGGACGCTTGATTTTGATGATCCCTGCTCTGTGGGGAGCTTTCCTAGCCGGACGCGGAGCGCCGCCTTGGCCATTGGTCGGGATTCTCGTTCTAGGCAGTTTGGCCGCTAGCGGGGCAGGCTGTGTAATCAACGACCTCTGGGATCGGGACTTGGATCCGTTGGTGGAGCGCACCCGCACCCGTCCCCTAGCCAGCCGCGAATTGAGTGTTGGCGTCGGCATCGCAATGGCGTTGCTCTGCTTGGCCTGTGCGGGAGGGCTGGCGCTGTTGCTCAACCCCGTTAGCTTTGCCCTCTGTGTGGCAGCGGTGCCGGTGATTTTGCTCTACCCAGGGGCCAAGCGGGTTTTTCCAGTGCCCCAACTGATCCTGGCGTTGGCCTGGGGATTTGCCGTGCTCATCAGTTGGACAGCGGTGAGAGGTCAGGATCCCCAACTACCCCTGTGGGAGGAGGGGCTGGGCTGGCTGTGGCTGGCCACGGTGCTGTGGACCCTTGGGTTTGATACGGTTTATGCTCTCTCGGATCGCGAAGACGACGAGCGAGCTGGGATCCACTCCAGCGCCCGTTTCTTTGGCCGGCAAACCCCCAGGGCGGTGGGGCTCTTTTTCCTAGGCACCACCATTGCCCTCTTGGGGGTGGGGCTTAGCCTACAGTTGCACGCGATCTATTTCCTCAGCCTGGCAGTTGCCGCCGGCCTCTGGGCTCGGCAAACCTGGCAGCTTCACCGGGTCCATTCCTCCCCCGGCCTCTACCCAGCTATCTTTGGCGAGAACGTGGTGCAAGGCTTTATCCTGCTGGCGGGGATGATTGCCGGCTGCCGGCTAGCCTAGTTGGGATAGATGCGTAGGCGGCGGTTGGGCTCTTCGCCAAAGCTCTGAGCGCGCAAGTGATAGGACTCCACCAGCTGGTGCTGCAGCTTGCGGATGTGGGCAGAGCGGGGTAGGAGTTCCACCGGCTGCGACTTGGGGATGACGATTTGCTCCACCGCCAGGCGAGCTTCTTCCAGAGCTTCTGCTTCTTCTGCTGTGCTAGCCTGAATAAACAGCTCCAGGTCTGACTGGGCCCCCTCCTCACTTTCAATGTTGAGGATGCGGCGCAGGGCGCCGGCCAGAGCAATCAGGGTATTGGCCTTGACGGTATGAATGGGGATCTGGCGGGAGTGGGCCAGTTGCTGAATCTTGGAGCGGCTGCGCACCTGGGATCGCAAAGCCAAGACAATATCGGCCTCATCCAGGTCTTTGGTAACCTGCGCCGGCAGCTGCAGGGTCCGGATGACCTGCTCTAGGTGGAAACGGCTAACCCCATAGGGGTAGATCCTCAAGGGCCCCTCTGGGTCTTGCGGGAGCTCCGCTTCCTCCTCAGATTTGGACTCTGACTGGGAGTTAGCTAGCGGCTCCGCCGAGGAGTCTTCCTCCTTCGCTAAGGGCGAGCTAGGCTGCTGCAGACGGGTTGCAACCGGTTCCAAAGGTAGAGGCTCCAGGCGGCCGGAGGATCCCCAAGTGCCCCCCCCAGCAAACAGGGCAGTGTCGGCAGGGGGCCACTGGAGTCGCGAGAGGCTTGAGCGTCCGTTCATGCCAGTGGTACTGCGCACAATCACCACTTGGCCGCGTTCGTCCAGGCTGCGTATTTGGATTGACGCCTCGCGGTTACGTAGGAGGCAATCCACTGTGGCTGCCACATCTTCGTGGATGACCCAGCGATGCCGCTCTAGCATCTCCACCGCAATCTCAAAAGTCGGGGGAGCCTTGCGCTCCAGGACACTCTTCTGACAGCCCCGCCGCCGTGCCTCCTCGTCCCCCAGCGTGACGGATTGGATCCCGCCTATTAGATCCGAGAGGGTGGGGTTTTTAATCAGGTTTTCGATGCGGTTGCCATGGGCAGTGGCCACCAGTTGCACCCCTCGCTCGGCAATGGTGCGGGAGGCTAAAGCTTCCAACTCTGTGCCAATCTCGTCGATGATCACCACTTCCGGCATGTGGTTTTCCACCGCCTCGATCATCACCTTGTGCTGCAGCTCTGGGCTGGCCACCTGCATGCGTCTGGCCCGACCAATCCCTGGGTGGGGCACGTCGCCATCACCGGCAATCTCGTTAGAGGTGTCGATGATAATGACCCGTTTGTGCAGCTCGTCTGCCAAAACGCGGGCAATTTCCCGTAGGGCAGTGGTTTTGCCTACTCCTGGCCGGCCCAGCAACAGCATTGAGCGACCCTGCTCCACTAGATCCCGAATCATGGTGATGACACCGACCACGCAACGGCCCACCCGACAGGTAAGGCCAATGATCGTGCCCTGGCGGTTGCGGATGGCGCTAATCCGGTGCAGGGTTGAGGCAATGCCAGCCCGGTTGTCGCTGCTAAACTCCCCCACTTGGCTGATGACCAAATCCAGGTCGGCGCGGCTAACTACTTCCTCGGAGAGGTACTCCGCAAAGCCGGGGAAACGGGCTTCCGGGCGGCGGCCCAGATCCAGCACCACCTCCACCAGCTGATTTAAGTGAGGATGCTGCTGCAGCCGCTCCCGGATGGCTGCGGGCAGAACGTCCAGGAGCTTGTTTAAGTCGTCGTTGTAGAGGACTTGTCCGGGAAAGGAGGTGGGTTCCCTGTTCAAGGGCTGGGCTGGGAAACTCATGGTCAAGCGACGCTGTCAAGCACTGGAAAAACAGCTCGGTCGGAGAGCAACTGGCCGCTGCTTTACCTGCTGCACCAACTGCTTGGCTAACAGGATCGCTGTGGTCAGGCCAGATCCTTCCTCTAGATGGGCAGCCACCAACTGGCGGGCATAACTGCCAAAGGCGATCCCCGCCACTGGCCAGCAGGGATCCAACAGCGACACTGTTTGCGCATTGGTTCCACCTGCCAATTGCACATAGCCAGGTAGGCCCATGTCCAGCACCTTGCGGGCCAGCTTTAGGGTGGCCTTGCTGGTGCCAGCCCCAATATCTCCGCTCATGGGCCGGCCGTCCACCTGCCAGATCAACACCTCCGGCACGGGATCCATCAGGGTCAACAGATCCCGCAAATAGGCCTCAAGGCCCGGACCATCGTTAAAGCTAATCGAGACGGCCTGCAGCCGTCCCAGCCATGGCTTCAGGGCTCTCCACACTTGCTCAAACTGCTTCTGCCGGCCGATACAGGTGTGGATTTCTACTGCCTGAACGCCCAGCTCCACTAGAGACGGCAAGACCTCCGCTACTGCCACCTGATAGCCAGAGGTAACGATGCGCCGGTAGGGACAGACGGGCTCGCAGCGGCCACAGCCGTAGCACAGCTCCGCCTGGATGTAAACCCGGGCAGAGGGGCCTAGAGGCACCAAGGCATGGGGCGGACAGACCGCCACACAAGGCTGTGGACACTCGGCAGGGCAGGTGGGCTCTGTCAGGACTGCCTTGCGGAAATGGACATCCTCGCCGTCGTTAAGGCTAACCATCAGCCAAGGGGATCCCGCTTGCGGGTCTTCTGCTTGGGCTCGCTGGATCCCTTGTTGGGCAGCTCGGACAATAGCCGGCTCAGCGGCAACGTCGATGCAATCGGCCCCAGCTAGGGTGTAGAGAAAGGCTAACTCCCGAATTGAGGGCAAGTGGTGGAAACTTGCGCCACAGATGAGCTTGAACCAAGTGCCCTGGTGCAGCGAGGCTTTCGGCAAGGTCACAGGTACAACTAGCCACCAGCAAGGCCGCCTACTTGAGATGGTAGCAAAGATCCTCAGGCGCTCTGCAGGGCGCTCTCTAAAGGTTGCCAGCGAATTGACCGCTCTCGAGCCAGCTCCACCACAAATTTCACGCCCTTGTCTTCTTGGCTTAGCTTCACCAAGTAGGAAAGTTCTTGCCGGCTGAGGACATGCCCTTCGTAAAACCAAAAGACCAATCCCTTGGCCTTGGGGGGCAAAGTGGCCCGGTACTGCTCAATTAGCGAAGGGTAGAAGTAGGTGCGCCGCTGCGACTTGCCCAGGGTGGCAGGCCGCACCCCATGGCTGCGCGTCAGATAGCTGGCTAGATCCCCAATTCCCTTGCTAGAGAGGGTAACCACCTCATAGCCGGCTCCACGCAGCCGCCGCAGGTAGTGTCCTTCGGATCCCCCTTCCGGCGTGACAAACATGGCCAAAGCCCCAGCCTGCTCGAGCTGTTGCACAAACTTGGCACCTGAGCCGACTAGCAACATAAGAAGCTCCGTCTTTGCCTGCGCCCATTGTAGCGGGAGTATGCCCCTAGCCGAGGATAGAAGTTTCCGATAGAACTCCTAGAAACTCCCCGGTTCTCCCCGACGTGCCGAAGAGCGGAGGCAGAGCAGGAAGAAGCGTTAGAATTGAGGACGACACGAGAGCAACCACCAATGGCTCAACCAAGCTACCCCGTAACCAAAAGCGACGCCGAGTGGCGGCAGCTGCTTACTGAAGAACAGTACTACGTGCTGCGTCAAGAAGGGACTGAACCCCCCTTCCGCAATGCCTACTACAACAACAAGGCCCCAGGGATCTATGTCTGCGCGGGCTGTGGGCAGGCGCTGTTCTCTTCAGAGGCCAAATACGACAGCGGCACCGGCTGGCCCAGCTTTTGGCAGCCAATTGCTCCAGAGGTGATTGGCACCAAGACCGACTGGAAGCTGCTTGTGCCCCGCACCGAGGTGCACTGCTCCAACTGTGGCGGTCACCTGGGGCATGTGTTTCCGGATGGCCCCCCGCCAACAGGCTTGCGCTACTGCATCAACTCGGCAGCTTTGAAGTTTATCCCAGCCAACGCCTAGGCCTTTAAGCCGCCTTGTCGGCTGAGCATGTCGGACTACACTTTCCTGGATGCTACCTCGATCCTGCTGCGGGAGGGTCTGGAAGCCCTTCTGGTGCTGTTAGCTCTGGTGGCGCTTCTTGGGAAGAGCGGGCAGTCGGCCCAGCAGCGCTGGGTGTGGCTAGGAGGAGCGGCGGGTCTATTGGCAGCGGTGCTGCTTGGTTTCTTGGTCAAGCTGTTTTTCCAGCAGCTACTTACCCACACCCGCCAGGAGGTGCTGGAGGGGATCACGGGGCTGGTGGCAGCAGCTCTCCTGTTTTCGATCAGCCTCTGGCTGCACCGGCGGTCGGCCACCGCTGCCTGGCAAACTTTCGTCCACGAGCAAGCTCAAGTAGCCCTTGCCAGCGGTCAGGTTTTTTCCCTAGCTTTTCTGGCCTTTACAGCCGTGTTTCGCGAAGGGGCGGAAACGGTGGTCTTCTATGTGGGATTGGCGCCTTCCCTGCCGGCTCGGGATCTCTGGCTCGGAATTGGCTTGGGAGCTCTTCTGCTTGCAGGAGTGGCAGTTTTGCTTTTGCCCTTGGGTCTAAAACTGCCCTTGGGGGCTTTTTTCCGGGGTTTGAGCCTGCTGATCTTTTACTTGGGCTTTAAGTTCCTGGGCAGCAGCCTCCACGCTTTGCAAGTTGCAGGCTGGCTTCCGACGACCCCCTTATCCGGGATCCCGAAGCTGCGCTGGTTGGGGATCTATCCCACTTGGCAGACGCTGATCCCGCAAACGGTGCTGCTGGGAATAGCCTTTGTCTTGTGGATGAGGCAATGGCTGCGGGCTGATTCTGCTCAAAAGCTCTCTCCTTGAGAGAAAAACAGAGCCTGCCCCTAGGGATCTGGCAGGCTGCTGCGTTTTAACCCAGAAATCAGGTGTCGTAAACGCGGCACTCGACGGCGTCGGGGTTTTCAGCACAGTGCTGCTCGAGGCTGGTGGGGGCCTTTGGCTGGTGGCTGCGCGCTGCCAGCACCTCCTCTACCGCATCCCAGGCTGCACGGCAGTGGGGATCCCCTTCGCCGTACTCAGAGCAGACTTTGCGCGCGTTCTCCAGCTCTTTGGCAATGACTTCAGACAGTCCCATATTCTCAAGCTCCTTTCGACCGGCAGGGCTCTTCACCCCTGGGTTGGTTGACGCAGATCGTCCACGGATAGGTTGAAGATGATACCGTTGGCCAACCAATCGCAGTGAAGCTACTACCTACTATTCTATGTAGCCCCCGCCGGAGGGTGTTGCCATCCTTTTGCAATCTCTTTGGGATCACCTCAAGCCGCCAAACAGTTGGCTAATCTGCTGCCGCACCTGTTCCGGGGATCCCTGTTGGCGTACCTGCCCTTGCGCCAGAAAGATCGCCCCGTCTGCCCATTCCAGCTCTGCCAGCCGATGGGTGACCCAAAGAGCGGTGATCCCCTCTTGATCCACCAGCTGGCGGACGCAGCGCAGCAGATCCCTCTGGCTATCGGGATCCAAGAGGGCCGTCGGCTCGTCCAACAGCAGCACTTCACAGCGCTGGGCCAACGCCCCGGCAACTGCTACCCGTTGCTTCTGCCCACCGCTGAGGCCGTGGATAGGCCGGCGGATCAAGTGGCGCAAGCCCACCTGCTCCAGGGCCCTCTCCACCCGCTCCTGGATTTCTTCCAAGGTGAGGGGCTCTGCCCCCAAACCAAAAGCTACATCGGCCCCCACCGTTGGCATAAACAGCTGCTGATCCGGGTTCTGAAACACGTAGCCTAGCCGCCCCCGCACCTCCCAGAACCCCGCCAGGGGCTGGGGATAGGTGAGCACTCCTGATAGGAGCTGCAGCAAGGTCGATTTGCCGCTGCCATTGGGCCCCAGCAGCATCCATAGCTGGCCCTTGGGAACAGCAAAGCTGCACTCCTGCAGGACCGGCGGACTTCCTGGCCAGGCAAAGGTCAAGCCCTCTACCCGGATAGCCAGCGGGGATTCTCTCCCAGTGAGGGAACTCATAGACCCCTAGGAAGCTGGCCTTAGCCCTGCAACTGGGCCAAGAAGCCAGGGCGGACCCCCATGGGCGCGGTGCCGGACTTGGAGGTTATTTGCACACCACAGAGCTCGGCAGTTAGCAAGAACACCTTCTTGCCCGTGCGGTCGCAGGTCAGCTCTAGGCTCTGAGGGGATCCGTTGCGAAGAGCCTCAACCACACTTTGATAGGCGCGGTTGGCCGCTTCCTCCTCTTTTTGGTGGATGACGATCGGGGCAGGATTCCCTTTCAGGAGCAGTTCGAGAGTATACATGGCTGACCGTTTGCGTAGTGGGCTGTGGACACCTGATCCCAGTATCGCAGGTTAAGGCGAGAGCTGGAGATCCCTGCCCTAGGGACAGGGGAAGGTGGGGGCGGGATCCCCTTCACTGAGGGCAGCAAACCAACTAGAAAGGACAGCTGGCAGGCACAGGCCGGGGTTGCCCCCAATGTGGAGCCGTTCTAGCCGCGGCAGTTCTGTCAAAAAGCCGGGTAGCTCACCTGTAAGCTGGTTACGGGCCAGGCGTAGATCCCGCAATTGCCTAAGCTGGGCTAGCTCGGGGGGTATGGGTCCGCTGAGGCGATTGTCCGACAGGTACAGATTTTCCAGGTTGCGCAGTTGCCCCAGTTGGGGCGGAATGGGCCCAGAAAGCTGGTTGCGATCCAAAAACAGCCCCTTAAGAGAGCTGAGCTGGCCGAGTTGGCTAGGAATGCTGCCACTGAGCTGGTTATCTTGCAAGCAGAGGTTTTCTAGGCGGCTGAGCCGACCTAGCTCTGGAGGAATGGATCCAGAGAGCTGGTTGTGATCCAAAAACAGTCCCCGCAGCTTGCCCAGTTGTCCTAGCTCCGGCGGAATGGGGCCAGAGAACTGGTTGTAGTCGAGAAAAAGCTGTTCCAACTCCCTCAACTGCCCTAGCTCGGCGGGGATAGGGCCGGAAAGTTGGTTGTAGCTTAGGGACAGAGCCCGCAGCCGGCGAAACTGGCCGATCTCCGGTGGCAGGGATCCCCTTAGCCCACGGCGATCCAACACCAACTGGACAAGGCACTGATCTCTATCAAACAGAGCTACTTCCTCCACCACCACCTCAGGCCGGCCCATTGCGGCCAAGATTTGCCGGAGGAAGAGAGGATCCTGGCAGGAGGCAGCAGGCCAGGCCATCCTCCCCCAGCTCAGCCAAGCCCAAATCACCACTAGACCCAACACCCACCACCGCTGCTGAGCTTTTCCTAGCCCCTGCCCCATTGCCCTGCTCCCGAGGATCCCTGCTAGAGCTTGCCCGACGTTGCCTTAAGGGAGCATAGCTCCAGAGGCCTCCCAACTGCCAGGCAGCCTCAGGAATTGGCAGCAGCAAGTGAGAATAGACGAGCAATGGGAAGATTGCCGCGACAGCCAACAGCGGCAAAACTGCTAAGATGAGGGCCTAGAGCTTAACTGCCTGGGAGCGCTGGATCACCTCAGCTTCGCTTAGAGGGGTGGGGGCGTGAAAAGACAGGCACCAGGGAGTTTGGATTTTGCAGGGCGGGTGAAGCTGCTGCGAGGAGAGATAAAACTGTCCCACCTTTAAGACAGCCACATCTTCTCCGCTTCCTCCCCGCTGGGCAATTTGCTCCCGCACTACCTCGATGGCTGCCGGAGACGTGACCCGGCCAAAAAACTGGGTGGAGCAGTTGGCGATGACGTTGTGGTCGATGCTCTTGGGTGCTTGGGTAGCAAAAATGAGACCCAAGCCGTATTTGCGCGCTTGGGCGGCCAGGCGCAGCAGGCTCTGCTTGCAGGGGGTAGTCCCCTGGGAGGGCACAAAGTCTTTGGCCTCGTCGATGACCAGCAGCCCGCGCACTGGCGCTTCCGGCGGGGCGGGGTTTTTCTTGATCCAGGTAAACAGCGCCATGGCCAGTTGGTTGAGAAATTGCTGCTGTTCCCCCAGGGTGGGAAGGCCCACCAAGTTGACAACCGACACCCGGGTTTTGCCGTAGTCTGAGCCCAGCCCCAACAAGATGGCCGGATCCAACGCCATCCCCTGTTGATGGAGCAACTTGTTGTTAACCATGGCAGCCTTGAGGAGATTAGCCATCTGCAGCGCCAGTTGCGGCGCCTTGCTGATACCGGCTCCTGCTTCCGGAGGCAGGTCCGCAAGGAACTCGGCAAAGTCAGCTAGAGATCCCGGCTGGTGAGTGGCAAAGTATTTCAAAGCTGCCTTAAGAACCCCCCGCTTCAGCTCGTCGCTGACGGTCTTGCCGGGAGCCACGATCTCCTGGAGGGCGCCCCAGGCCATGTCGACGGCCTGATCCAGCTCTTCGGGATCACCGGCCAGCGCAGCAAAGTCCGGCAGGGGGGCAAGGGTGAGGCCCGCCGCCAGCCCAGGAGTCCAAACCACCACCTCGGTTTGGGCAAAGTAGCGCTCTGCTTTAGCCTGATCCTCCTCTGTCCAGCCCTCGGGAGCGGCAGGCCAGGGATCCCCCAGCCGGGCCAAGTCGTTGGCTGCATCGATGACGATGGAAGGGATCCCTTGCAAGGCTGCCTCTTCCACCATTCGCCTCAAGAGCACCGTTTTTCCCGAGCCGCTGCCAGCCAAAATCACAGTGTGCCGCACCAGCTCCTCGATGGGCAGAAAAACTGGCTCACCCTCCCGGTTGGCTATCCAGCGTCGTCCGACAAACAAACCTGGCGAAGGTCTCGGCGGCTGCAAGTCTTGCTTGGCTTCAGGAGCTTTGCCGTTGCCTGCCCTAGGAGGGGAGGAAACTCCCTTTTCCTCAGGCTCAGCTCTCGTAGCCCAGTCAGCCGGGATCCCTTCCCTCAGCCAGGCAAGGATTTTGGCCAGCCCCGAATCCAACTCAGCATTTGCCAGGTGGGTAAGAGGT
>NZ_JANSJL010000012.1:0-650 GCF_047502745.1 Synechococcus sp. F70.1 | reverse complement strand
AGGCGCGTGAAGTTTGGGAGCACCTGGCGGTTGTTTCCAATTTCTAGGGATCCCCACGAAGGGGGAACTTTCATGCTGGGCTTTGCCCAGTGATGTGTTGTTTCGGAGGTCGTTTCCAATTTCTAGGGATCCCCACAAAGGGGGAACTCTACCCCCCTTAAACCCAAGCAGGGCAAGGGATGCAAGACCCATTTGCGAGGGATCCGAAAAAAGGTTGGCAAAAAGAGCTTTGGGGCCTGAAAGCCTTGTGGCGCAAGGCGTCGAGGGATCCGACGAAAGAATCAGCCTTTTGGGGTTTTGGTGGATCGCTCGCAGAGCTGCGGATACCGTTTTCTTGTGTTTTTGGCAACATGAGGCTCAGGGGGCGGTGAGGAGGGTTTTGGATAGAGCTGAAGCGCCTATAGTGGGGGAAGTTCTCCGGCTTCCGTGGCTGTCGATGTCGGATCTCACCCTTACAGAGAAGCTTCTAGCCGGGATCCAGGCCCAGCAGGCTGGCGACCTGCGGACAGCGGAAGCCATCTACTCAGAAATTCTGGTGGAGTTTCCAGATCAAGCCGACGCTCTCCATCTCCTGGGGACGGTGGCCCACGCCAAAGGGGAGGGGGAATGGGCGGCTGCTTTGATTGCCGAGGCCATTGAGCTCAATCCCC
>NZ_JANSJL010000011.1:0-9163 GCF_047502745.1 Synechococcus sp. F70.1 | reverse complement strand
GGTCATGCCACAAAGTGGCTGATTGTCCAGTGAATCAAGGACTAGAGGAGAGCCCTCGCCCTGGGATCCATTGAGGAAGTTGGAGGGGGCGCCGGGAAGCTAGGGGTTGCAAAAGGGGCACTGAGCCGGATCTGCCCAGGTCTCTGCCACAGGCTCGGTGTGGGTGTGGGAACAGCGGGCACAGCCATAGATCCATGCCTTGGTCACAGGGGTGGGAGCACCACACTGGCCGCAGGGCAAGCCTGCCAGGGGGCGGATGCGCCAGTAGCCGGGAGTGCCGCAGGCTGGGCAAAGGCTTTGGGCTTTGGCAATGAGGTTTTGGGTGGCTGCCGCGATGACCTGCAGGCGGGTTGGGTTGTACAGGGCCCGCATGTCGGTTTCCAGGTGCAGCCCCTGCTGCCGGGCCAGCAGCTCCTCCACCACCTGCCTCAGGGTTGCTTCGTCTTGGATCCCTTTGTGGATAACTTGGGGGTTTTCCGGCTGGTCGAGGGCGATCAGGGCATGCTCGGGGAAACCGACTTTTTGGGCAAAGTCAAGCGCTTCCGCAAAACTTTGCACCCAGCGATGGCTGAAATTGGTTTGGGTACTTTCTGCATAGCCCACCAGCTCCAAGGGATCCGCGCCGGATTCAAAAACCTTGAGCATGACCCATTCCTGGTTCCAAGGAATCCAAGGGATCTGGGGATGGGGGCCGAAGGATCCCTCGCTGGCCAAAACCAAGGGGGCAGGGTAAGCTTGGCGGGCTCTCTCGATCTTTAGACGTAGGGTGTGGAGGGGATCCCCTGGCCGGGGGCGCTCCCGCGAGAAGGTGCCGAATTGGTCGGTGTCTAGAGGTATCACCTGCACCTGGATCCCCAGATGCTCGGCCAAGAGAGGGGCAATCACCTCCTCTTTGCGATGCAGGGTTGCCAAGTAGGCAATCCGACCCTTCCAGTCCATAGAGGTGCTGCAAAAAGCCTACAGCTTTTGTCCTCGGGCCAGTCGAGATGGCTCAAACTAGGGGGCTGGGTTTTGCCGCCAAGCCCAAGTGGGCGACGGCCTCGGCCAAAGCGGCCTCTCGGCTTTCCACAAACCGCTCCGCCGGCAGGGGCAAACGTAGGCTTTCCAGGCGCTGCCGGATGCGGCCTCTGGCGCCGACGATCCACACCTGTTTGCCGCGATCTAGGGCCTCGCGAATGGCATTTTCCAGGGAGAGGGTCGCCGAAACCCCCAGCATTGGCACATCCGATAGGTCCACCACCAAAGCCTGGCAGGAGGCTACCGCCTGATATTGGCGGGAAATGGCCTGGGAAACCCCGAAGATCATCGGGCCGCTCAAGTAAAACAACAGCACCTGGCCGCGGCCCTGGCGCAGCAATTCCTTTTCCCGCGGGGTGAGGTCTACAGCATCGTCCGCATCGGTAATGGCTTTCACCTCTTCCGACTGAAGCTCGCTCAGGCGCTGGATGGTGAGCAAGTTGGCCACGAACACCCCCACTCCCACGGCGGCGATGAGATCCACAAATACGGTCATGAACATCACCCCGTACATAATGGCTGCCCCTTTGAGGGAGAGGCGGTGGGCCCGCTTGAGGAAGCTCCAGTCGAGGATATCCACCCCCACCTTAAAGGCGATCCCTGCCAGCACGGCCATCGGGATCCCTTGGGTCAGGGGAGCGGCAAACAGCACCACCATCAGCAGGATTAACGCTCGGGTAATGCCGGCTAGAGGGGTACGTCCGCCCGACTGGATGTTCACCACTGTGCCCATGGTGGCGCCGGCCCCCGGCAAGCCCCCCAGGAAGCCAGAGACCAGGTTGGCAATTCCCTGCCCAATCAGCTCTTGGTCAGAGTCGTGGCGGGTGCGCGTGAGGTTGTCGGCAATCACCGCCGTCAAGAGGGTATCGATGCAGCCCAGCATGCCCAGCACCACCCCGTCCAACACCAGGCTGGCCAAGGCAGCAAAGGGCAGCTGCGGCCATTGCACCTGCGGCAAGCCAGTGGGGATGGGGCCAATGCGCCGCAAATCCCAATCCGCCATGAACAAGCTGGCCACCAACGTTCCCAGCACCAGGGCCACCAACTGGGGCGGCACCGCCCGCCGCCAAGGCTTGGGATAGCCAAAAAGGATTGCCAGCGTTAGCAGACCTAACCCCAGTTCCGGCACCTTGAGGTTGAGCAGGTAGGTCGGCAGGTTCCGCACGGCCCCAATGACTCCCCCCTGGCTGGCGTGGCCCAACAGCGGCGGGATCTGCAGCAAAATCATGATCCAGCCAATCCCCGACATAAAGCCGGAGATAACGCTATAGGGCATGAGGGTAATGTATTTGCCCAGCTTCAGGGATCCAAACAAGATCTGAAACAGCCCCCCCAGCATGACCACCGTGAAGGCCGGCGCCAGCCCCTGCTCGGGATAGCGGGCGGTAACCTTGGCAATGACTGCTGTCATCATCACCGTCATCGGCCCGGTGGGCTCGGAGATGAGGGTGGGGGTACCGCCGAACAGGGCCGCAAAAAAGCCCACACACACCGCTCCGTACAAACCTGCCACTGGCCCCGCCCCGGAAGCCACTCCAAAGGCTAGGGCCATCGGCAAGGACACAATTGCCGTCGTCAGGCCACCGAAGAGATCCCCGCGCCAGTTTTCTAGACTTAGACGCTGACGCCAGCCCCTTAGAAGATTGCCTCCGCCAGCCTGTACCATACCTTGCCACTCTCAACGCTATAGGCAGCCTATCATTGAGGGTTACCCTAAGGCTAAGTTAGAGAATAGACTTTTATCTATGAACTTCTTCAGGGATCCCCGAGTAGCCCCGGCGGGAAGCTCCTCACAAGGCCGATGGTAGACTGAGACTAGGGCTACCTTGCCTGCGTCAAGCTAACTGGCATTCTTCCCACCCCATGAGCGACAACGAGTTGGCCGCGCGCATCATCTCCACTGACCTGCAGCGGGAGATGACGCAGTCCTACCTGGAATACGCCATGAGCGTTATTGTCGGGAGGGCTTTGCCGGACGCGCGGGATGGCCTCAAGCCGGTGCATCGTCGCATCCTCTATGCCATGTACGAGTTGGGCCTGACGGCGGATCGGCCCTTTCGCAAGTGCGCTCGGGTGGTGGGGGATGTAATTGGAAAATACCATCCCCACGGGGATCAGGCAGTTTACGAGGCCCTGGTGCGCATGGCCCAGGACTTCTCCATGCGGGAGCGCCTGGTGGATGGGCACGGCAACTTCGGCTCCATTGACAACGATCCGCCAGCGGCCATGCGCTACACCGAGTGCCGCCTCACGGCCTTTGCCCAGGAAGCCCTGCTGCAGGACCTCGACGCTAACACCGTTGACTTTGTCGACAACTACGACGGATCCCAGCAAGAGCCGCTGGTGCTGCCGGCTCGGATCCCGCAGTTGCTGCTGAACGGCTCTTCCGGTATTGCCGTGGGCATGGCCACCAACATTCCCCCCCACAACCTGGGAGAGCTGGTGGACGGCCTGATTGCCCTCATCGAAAACCCCAACCTGAGCAGCCTGGAGTTAATGCAGTGGATCCCTGGGCCAGATTTTCCCACGGGCGGGCTGATCCTGGGCCAGGAGGGCATCCGCGAAGCCTACGCCACCGGGCACGGCTCCATCACGCTGCGCGGCGTGGCCACCATCGAAACCCTCGAGCAGCCGGGCCGGCCGGCGCGGGAGGCCATTGTCATCACCGAGCTGCCCTACCAGACCAACAAGGCAGCCATGATTGAAAAAATTGCCGAGTTGGTCAATGAGAAAAAACTGGAGGGCATTGCCGACATCCGCGACGAGAGCGACCGCAGGGGCATGCGGGTAGTCATTGAGCTGAAGCGGGATGCCCAGCCCCAGGTGGTGCTCAACAACCTCTACAAACAGACCCCCCTGCAGACTAGCTTTGGGGTCAACATGCTGGCCATCCTCAACGGCAGGCCCTGCACCTTGACGTTGCGGGACGCGCTCCAGACTTTTCTGGACTTTCGGGTAGAGCTCATCGAGCGGCGCACCCGCTACGAGCTGCAGAAAGCCGAGGAGCGAGCTCACCTGCTCCAGGGGTACCTTGTGGCTTTGGGGCAGCTGGATCGGGTCATTGCTCTCATTCGGGAAGCGGCTGATCCTGCCACCGCCCGCGCCGAGCTGCAGAGCCAACTGGGGCTAAGTGAAGTGCAGGCCGAAGGCATCCTCCAAATGCAACTGCGCCGGCTCACGGCCCTGGAAGCCGAGAAGATCCAGGCCGAGCACGAGGACTTGCTGCGGCAAATTGCCGATTTGCGGGACATTCTCACGCGGCGGGAACGGGTGATGCAGATTATCCGCGAGGAGCTGTTGCAGCTCAAAGCCCGCTTTGGGAGCCCGCGCCGCTCCCGCTTTTGCCTGGAGGACGGTGAGCTGGAGGTGGCCGATCTCATCGAAAACCGCGAGATGGTCATCTTCCTCACGGAACAGGGCTACATCAAGCGCATGGACCTCGAAGAGTTTCGGGTGCAAGGACGAGCTACCCGCGGCAAGGCTGGCGCCCGCATCAAAGAAGACGATGCCATTGCCCAATTTTTTGCCTGTTGCAGCCACGACACCCTTCTCTTTTTCACCAATCAGGGGGTGGCCTATACTCTGCCCGCCTACCAGATCCCCCAAGGGAGCCGCACCGCCCGCGGCACTGCCATTGTCCAGTTGCTGCCGCTGAGCCGGGAAGAGCGGGTTACCTCGATGGTGCCCGTGGGCGAGTTTAGTGAGGACGAATACCTGGTGATGCTCACGCGTAGGGGCTACATCAAAAAAACGGCCCTCAGCGCCTTTGCCAACGTTCGCTCCAATGGCCTGATTGCCATTTCTCTTGAAGAAGGTGACGAGTTGTGCTGGGTGCGCCGTGCCCGCCCGGCTGACGACGTGGTCATGGCAACTCGCCAGGGCATGGGTATTCGCTTCCGGGCTGACGACGAGCAACTGCGTCCCCTGGGGCGGCCAGCTCGCGGTGTGCGGGCCATCACCCTCAACGCCGGCGACGCCATCGTCAGCATGGATATTCTCTCTGCCGAGGCGGTGAGGGCTGCTGAGCAAGAGGGAGAGCGGCTTGCCAATCCCTGGGTGCTGGTCATCACCAAGGAAGGTCGGGGCAAGCGCTTGGCCATTGACCATTTCCGCCAGCAAAACCGTGGCGGCAAGGGGGTGATCGCCACCAAGTTCCGCCAGGCGTCGGATGAGCTAGCGGCCCTGCGCATCGTCAATGCCGAGGACGAGATCCTCTTGGTCACTGCCAGGGGCATGGTCATGCGCCAGCTGGCCAAGGCCATTCCTGCCCAGTCCCGCGAGGCAACGGGTGTGCTGGTGCAGCGCCTGGATCCCGAGGACAACATCGTCGGGGTAACAGTGGTGCCGGCCTCATTTGTCGGGGATCCCTCGCCCTAGAGCTCCGGCTGCTCTTAGGTACGGCATTTGCCGCCTCAAAAGGGTGGGATCCCGTACCGAAGGCGGCAAGGCGTAGGTGGTAAGCTGGGCGTAGCCCAAATTGGGGGAGCGGCAAGAGCCTGACGGATCAGGCAGGCCACCCCGTTGGGCTTTAGTTGCTGTGTTTGGGGAGCTTGGTAACTCCATGTCCAGCCCAATCAACTTCATTCCTGGCTTTGAGGCTGTGCCAACGCCTAGCCCCAACAACCGGCTCTGGCAATACCTGCAGGCGCAGGATCCCAGCGTTTTTCAGGATATTGCCCGCAATTCTTCTCCAGAAGTGCTAGAGATCTTGGGCTATAACATCCGCAGCCTGCTGGGCAGTCTGCCGTCCGACCAATTTGGCGTTCAAATCGTTACCAACCGTGAGAGTTTGGCAAAGATGCTCTCTGGGGCGATGATGGGGGGCTATTTTCTACGGGTGATGGAGCAGCGCCTGGCCCTGGAGCAGTCTTTGGGCAACTCACCTGCTGCCATCGACGCCTCCCAGGCCTCCAGCGCGGATCAACCTTCGCCGGCAGAAGGCGAAAGTACTCAGTAGCCGGGGGCTAGGCTTTGTCGGCCTGCAGCTCAGTCCACCCTCTGGTGCCACCAAGGACAGTCAAGGCATCCCAGCTCAGCCGCCCGCTGCGGCGAATTTTAGTCTGCCCGGATAGCTTCAAGGGATCCCTGACGGCTAAGGCCGCCGCAGAGAGCATTTCCCGGGGCCTCCGCCAGGTCTTGCCCGAGGCAGAGGTGGAGCTGCTCCCCTTAGCCGATGGGGGAGAGGGCACGCTGGAGGTATGGCTAGCGGCGTTAGGAGGCGAGAAGAAAGGCCTATGGGTTACTGGCCCCCTAGGGGATCCCGTCTGGGCCGAGTACGGGGTGGCAGGGAAGCGGACGCTGCTGGAAATAGCCCAGGTGGCGGGCCTGACCTTGCTACCCCCCGAGCGGCGGGATCCTACCCGCACCACCACCTACGGTCTGGGGGAGCTGGTGCGGGTTGCCTGTCGGGAGCCCGTTGCCGAGATCTGGATAGGGCTGGGGGGATCTGCCACCGTGGATGCAGGAGCAGGCATGGCCCAGGCCTTGGGCTATCGCCTCTTGGATGAAGCGGGGGATTCCCTGGCCTGGGGCGGGGGAGAGTTGGCCCGGCTGGCACGCATCGAGCCACCTGAGCAGCCGGTCTGGCGGGGCAAGCGCATCCGCGGCCTCTGCGACGTGCAAAATCCCCTCACCGGCCCGCTGGGGGCAGCCGCCGTCTTTGCCCCCCAGAAGGGAGCCACCCCCCGGCAGGTGCAGCAATTGGAGCAAGCGCTGCAGCGTTGGGCTGAAGTGGTCAAGCGCGACCTGGGTCGAGCGGTGGAGGGGATCCCTGGTGCTGGCGCTGCCGGTGGGTTAGGAGCAGGGCTGGTGGCCTTTTTGGGGGCCACCCTGGAGTCCGGGATCCAGCTTTTGGCTCAGCAGTTGAACCTGGCGGAGCGCATCCGTCGCTCTGATCTCGTGGTCACCGGCGAGGGCCGCTTTGACGAACAGAGCACCATGGGCAAAGTGGTAGGGGTGGTGCTGCAGCAGGCTAGGGCAGCCCAGAAGCCCCTCTTGATTCTCTGTGGCCAGGCCTCCCTTGCCGCCCGCACCGACTTGGCAGTCGAGTCCCACCCCATCCGGGTAGGCGCTCTCTGTGACTGGATCCCGGATGTGGCCGCAGCCCAGCGCCAGGCCAGCCATTACCTAGAGCAGCTGGCTGCTCAAGAGTTGCGGGCCTTTTGCCAGCTATAATGCTTGAATCGTAACTCTAGGAAGCCATGGCCAGAATTGAGTTTTCTCCCGGCATTGAGGAAGTACCCACCCAGGTACGGCTGCTGAAATCCAAAACTGGCAGCCGGGGATCTGCCATTTTTCGCTTCGAGGAGTTGAAGACAGATACGCAAAACATCCTCGGCATGCGGATGATTGACGAAGAGGGGGAGCTAACTACCCGCAACATCACGGCCAAGTTCCTCAACGGGGAATTCAAAGCCCTGGAGGTAGTCTACGACATGGAAACCGAAGCCGAGTGGGAGCGCTTCCTGCGCTTTATGGAGCGCTTCTCGGCAACTCACCAGATGGGCAGGGCCTAGATTCTGCTGGGCTGGTGTTGGGCCTTGGATCCCCTCGCCTCTTCAACCGAGGGCTGCGGTAGCGGGGGGCGGCGCTTGTGCCAGTCAGTGCTCCGCTCGTAGGCATAGGCCACCCGCAGCACCTTGCTCTCTTGCAAGACGTTGCCGATGATCTGCAGGCCAATGGGCAGGCCGTCGGCAAAGCCACAGGGCAAGCTCAGCGCTGGCAAGCCCGCCAAATTGACGGGGATTGTCATCAGGTCGCACAGGTACATGCTCAAAGGATCCGCCCGCTCCCCCGCTTTGAAGGCCGGCGTGGGGGTGGTGGGGCTGACCAATACGTCCACCTTCTCAAAAGCCTTGAGGAAATCCTGCTTGATTAGGGTGCGCACCTTTTGAGCTTTTAGGTAATAGGCGTCGTAGTAGCCGGCTGAGAGGGCATAGGTGCCAAGCATAATGCGCCGCTTCACCTCCGGCCCAAAGCCACGGGCGCGCGTCTTGCCATACATAGCCAAGAGGGAGTCGGCAGGCTCCCGCAGGCCGTACTTGACCCCGTCGTAGCGGGCCAGATTGGAAGAAGCTTCCGAAGGGGCAATGATGTAATAGGTAGCCAGGCCATAGCGAAAGCTAGGACAGTCGATCTCCAGGATCTCGGCCCCCAGCTCCTCTAGGTGTTGGATGGCCGCTTGCACGGCAGCGCGGGTCTCTTCCCCACACCCTTCTCCCAGCAGGTCGCGGATGACTCCAATCTTGAAGCCTTTGATCTCGGGGATCAGGGCCTGGCTATAGTCCGGGATCTCCACCCTAAGGCTAGTGGAGTCCAGAGGGTCGTGGCCGGCAATCCCCTGCAGCAGCAGGGCCACATCCTCCACCGTGCGCCCAAAGGGCCCCACCTGATCCAGAGACGAGGCAAAGGCCACTAGCCCATAGCGGGAGACCAGCCCATAGGTAGGCTTGAGGCCGACCACGCCACAAAAAGCTGCCGGCTGGCGGATCGATCCCCCCGTATCGGACCCCAAGGCCACCACCGCTTGGTCTGCCGCCACCGCTGCTGCCGACCCCCCCGAGGATCCCCCCGGCACCCGCGTCAGATCCCAGGGGTTGGCCGTGCGCTGAAAGGCCGAGTTTTCCGTGGAGCTGCCCATGGCAAACTCGTCCAGATTGGTCTTGCCCACCATCACCATGCCGGCTGCTGCCAGCCGCGCCGTCACCGTCGACTCGTAGGGTGGAATGAACCCCTCCAGGATCCTGGAAGCGCAGGTGGTGCGGATCCCTTGGGTACAGAGGTTGTCCTTGACAGCCAAGGGGATCCCGGCCAAAGGGCCGATCTCCTCCCCGGCGCGGATGCGGGCGTCCACGGCTCTAGCTTGTTGCAGGGCCAGCTCCTCCGTGACGGTAATGAAGCTCTTAAGCTGCGGCTCCAGTTGGTGCAGGCGATCTAGGTATTCGCGGGCAATCTCCTCGGCAGAGCGCTCTTTGGCTACCAACTGGCGGTGGAGGGTGCGGATGACAGACATAGACCAACTTGCAAGGAAGGGCAAATGCCAATTGGAGGGCTTGGGCTACCGCCGTTCCAAAAAGTCGCGGCGCAGATCCCGGATCTCTTGCCGCATCTCTCTCATCTCTTTCGCCATCTCGTCAGTGCGGCGCTC
>NZ_JANSJL010000010.1:0-3141 GCF_047502745.1 Synechococcus sp. F70.1 | reverse complement strand
TTGGCCTGCCCATGGGATCGGAGTTGGAGTATGCCGACGAGGTTACCCTGGCCCGTGCCCTAGAAGCGCGGCAGGAGTTTTAGGCCCAGGTAACTGCGGGCTGGGCTTGCCCAGAGCAAGGTGTCCAACCCTGAAGTTGTTGCTAAGGTGAGGACCACGGGTCTTGTCATGGGATCCCGGCACTTACCTGAGGTCAAGAAAGTTCAACCAGCAACGCGGAGAGGGCAGCGATGGCGGATACGGCACAAACTCACCTCAGCTCAGGCACCGTCCAGGGGCTGGACTATGTAGTTCTGGGAGTGGCCTCTTGCTTCCAACGGGATGAGGACGGTCGCCTCAGGGAGGTGTTGGTGGCCGAGCCGGTTCCCGCCGCCGCCCTGGATTGCCTGGCCCAAGAGCGCCGCAGCACTTCCTACTGCCTTCTCTACGCCACTACTTACGCAGAAGTTGTCGACAACGGGATCCCGACTTTGCCCGCCGATGTTTTCCCGCCAGGGGTGGTGCTGGGAGAAGATTTTGTGGAGCGGCTACAAGCGGCGGCCCGTACGTACCGCAGCAAGCCCCAATTTCGTCACATCCCTCTGCCACCAGGTCTGCACGCCAGAGAGGGGGGTGTTCAAGCTCCATTTCAGCGCTGAGCCGCGGCGGATTCTCAATGCGGCAATGGAAGTGAGGGATGCCGACAACATCAAGCAGCACCCCCACACCCATCAGCATTTCTAAGCCCGCTAGCAGCTATCGCTACCACATCCCTGTTGCCGAAACTAGGCAAATACATCGAGTCCCACCTCAGGGCCTACCCTTGGAAGAGCAGTTTACAGTGGCTCTCCGAGCATGATCAGAGAGCAGGTGAGGCGTTCTAGGAGGCGAGTGGTCGTGTCGCTGAAGGATAGGCTCCCGCTGGGGTTGCGCCGACGAAAAGAGGGCAGCACCACCAGGTCAAATCCTTGGGCCTCCTGCAAGAGGGTTTTGACGACCTCGTCACTGGCCAAGACCTTGACCTGGACGGGGTAGCCCAAGTCTGGCTGTTGGGCTAGGGATAAAAGCTGCGCCTCCAGCCACTGGCGATCGCTTTCGGGGGTGCTGGCGAAGCAGATGTGAAGCAAGGTAACTTCTCCCTGGCTGGCGGCGGCCAAGATCTGGGCTAGGCGCACCGCCCGAGCCGTCTGCGAGCGAAAGTTTTCCAGCACCACCAGGATCCGCCGCAGCTTGTGGGGGGGATGGAGCAGGCGTGCTACGGCAACTGGGCAATGGGCAGCCCAGAGGACGCTGTTGATGACGCTGCCAAAGAGGCGGGCCTGTAAGCGGGTGGGATCGCTCCAGCCCATGACGATGAGGCTGGCGTTCTGCTCACGGCTGGCGTGGCTGATCCCCTGGGCCACGTGGCTGTCGATGCGGCAGAGAGGGGTGACCTCCACCCCAAAGGGCCGACAAAACTCCGTCGCCCGCTTGAGGAGGTGGTCTCCGTGCTCCAGGGAAGTTTGCAGCAAGGGAGAGTCCATGTGCAGGTGGCCGGTCGCCACCGAGAGGGGAACCACCCGCCCGCCCTCCTGCTTGGCCAGGAGGCAGGCCATCTCCAGCAGGTTTTCCTCGGTTTCGGGATTGGCCAGCGGCACCACGACCACGTAGGGCTGGGGAGGCGGCGCTGCGGAGGCGGGAGCGACTCCTGGTGGAGATGGGAACCGACTCTGTTCCTCCTCCATAGCCATTTGCGTGGCCGCCCGACTGGTCAAAATTGGGCCCAGGGTGGCCGTTACCAACATCAACACCACCACGCTGTTGAGCACGTCTGCATTGAGCAACCCCACGCGGTACCCCACCAGGGTTGCCGCCAAGGTAGCCGCCACCTGGGGCAAGGAGAGCGACCACATCATCAGCTTTTGGGTCGGGGTGTAGCGGTAGAGCCACTGACAGAGTTGGGCAGCAGCGTACTTGCTGAGGCCCAGCCCCAGCAGGATACTCAACAGCAGCCAAAGGGAGCTAAGGGTCTGCAAAAAAGCGCGTAGATCAAGCAACAGCCCTATATCCACAAAGAAGACGGGGATGAACAAGATGCTGCCGACAAAGACGATCTTTTCTTTGACAGAGCCCTCCCGCAGCACATCGTTCACGGCCAGCCCCGCCAGAAAGGCGCCGATGATCTTCTCTACCCCAATCCACTGCGCCCCCAGAGCCGCCACAAACAGAGCCAGCAGCACAAACAAAAATTGGTTGCCCTCTTCGCTGCCGGTGACCCGAAAAAACCGCTGCCCCAGCCAGTCCACCCCAAACAGCACAGCAGCCGCATACAGCAGCAGGGATCCCAGCAGCCGCACCAAGCTCCAGAGGGAAAACTCGCCGCCGTGGATGCCGACACAGACCGCCAAGACCAGCAGCGCGGCAATGTCGGTGAAGATGGTGCCGCCGATGGTGACCAGCACCGCCTCGTTTTTCACCAGACCGTAGCGGCTGACGATGGGGTAGCCCAGGGGGGTGTGGGAGGCAAACAGGGATCCCAGCAGGATGGCCGCGTTCCAGCCAAAGCCAAACAGCCGCCCAATGGCGGTGCCCACGGTTAGGGGAATGGCAAAGGTCAACAAGCCAAAGGTGGCAGAGCGGTTGCGGGTCTGCCGAAATTGCTCCAGGTCGATCTCCAGCCCGGCCACAAACAGCAAATAGACCACGCCGATCTCCGAGAGCAACTGCACCGTCGGCAGCTCTGAAGTCAACAGGTTCAGTCCCTGAGGACCCAGGGCGATCCCCGCCACCAAAAGGCCCACCAACCCCGGCAGGCGCAGCCGCTCAAATAGCGGCGGCACCACCAGGATCACCCCCAGCAACAGAGCAAAGGAGAGGATGGGCTCCTCTTGCACAAGTGAGCGTATGGCCTCCATCGGCTAGGCCCCCGGCTGGACGTCTTCCTGATTATGGAGGCAATCTGCCCAAGGGGCCGCAAGGAGATCTGGCCAGCCCCAACCCACCCTCTCTTGCCTGGGGAAGTTCCCGCTGGCAATACCGACTTGTGCCAGCTCTGGATCCTGCAGCAGGGATTTCTTCCAGAACTCGGCAAGCCTTAGAGAAACTGGTGGCTTTCCGGCTGCAACACCACCTCATTGGGCACGGCATTGGCCGGCAGGGTGAGGACAAAGCGAATGGCCTCGG
>NZ_JANSJL010000009.1:0-659 GCF_047502745.1 Synechococcus sp. F70.1 | reverse complement strand
ACCTCATTGGGCACGGCATTGGCCGGCAGGGTGAGGACAAAGCGAATGGCCTCGGCAGCCGTGGCGGGGCTGAGCATTTTGTCCCTTTGCACCTTGAGGCTGATGGGATCCCAAAAGGGCGAGTCGATGCCGCCAAAGTAAAACAGGGTAAAGCGCACCCCAAAGCGCTTTAGCTCATCGGCCATGCACTTGGTAAAGCCGACCACGCCAAATTTGGCAGCACAGTAAGCCGAGGCCATGGCCATGGGGTGGCGACCCAGAATGCCGGGGAAGTTGAGAATATGGCCGGACTTCTGCTCCCGCATGGCGTTGGCCACCAGTTGGCTGGTGTAGAAGCTGCCCTTGAGGTTGACCGCCAGCATCTGCTCCAGGTCAGCGGGGGTAATTTGCGGGGCAGGTTTGAGGATGCCGGCGCCGGCGAGGTTGATTAGCACATCGATCCGCCCGTGCCTCTGCAGCGTTTGGGTCACCAGCGCCTCGACCTGGGCGTAGTCGGTTACATCTGTGGGGATCCCTACTCCAGAAGCAGCCCCGAGGGCTACTGCTTTCTCGGCCAAGGTGGCTAGGGGCCCTTCTCGCCGCGCCGCCAGCACCAGATGGGCTCCGGCCTGGGCCAAGAGAGGCACAAGGGCACTGCCAATTCCCCCTGTGGCCCCTGT
>NZ_JANSJL010000008.1:0-664 GCF_047502745.1 Synechococcus sp. F70.1 | reverse complement strand
CTGCGGCTCCATCTGGGCCAGCTCTGAGCAAGAGGAGAGGAGTTGCTCGGCCTCTGGCACAAGGCGCTCATTCTCTTGCAGCGAGGCCAGCACCAGCGGCAGCACCTCCCTATCGGCCTCAACGGCCTTCTCTGTTTCTTGCAGGAGGTTTACTGAGTCCTCGGTAAGCAGGTCAGCCACCTGAGACAGCTGCGCCTTCAGCAAGGCATTCTCTTGCTCCAATTGAGCCAGCCGCTCCTGCAGGCTATCAATTTGCTGATCCCGCTCTCCCAGGGCTGCTTCTAGCTCACGGTTGCGGGCCTCCAACCCTTGGCGGTCTGCCTCTAGGTGGTTCAGCCGTTCTGTCAAGCTTGCTAGTTCACCCTCCAAGTTGGTGAGGCCACTCACCTGTTCCAAAAGTCGGGCATTCTCCGCTTTCAGTTTCTCAGTCAACGCCTGAGCGCTCACCAGATCTGCTTTGGTGGACTCCAGCTCGTGACAGACTTGGTCATGTCTGGCAATCAGCTCGCCCAGCCGAGCTTCTTTCTCCTGCAGGTCTCCTTGCAGGGAACGAATCAAGCGATCCCTCTGTTCGACACACTGCTGTAACTGTTCGATGCGCTGTTGTAGGATGGGCAGTTTAACCAAAGCCTTCTGGGCCGTGCCAAGAAGTTTCCTGAAGCTC
>NZ_JANSJL010000007.1:0-684 GCF_047502745.1 Synechococcus sp. F70.1 | reverse complement strand
CCGTAACTATAACGGTCCTAAGGTAGCGAAATTCCTTGTCGGGTAAGTTCCGACCCGCACGAAAGGCGTAATGACTTGGGCGCTGTCTCGGAGAGGGACTCGGCGAAATAGACTTGTCTGTGAAGATGCGGACTACCTGCACCTGGACAGAAAGACCCTATGAAGCTTTACTGTAGCCTGGAATTGGGTTCGGGCCTTGCCTGCGCAGGATAGGTGGGAGACAAAGAAGTACCCCTTGCGGGGGGTATGGAGTCGCCGGTGAGATACCACTCTGGCAAGGCTAGAATTCTAACTTTCTGCCCGGAAGCGGGGGAAAGGACAGTTTCAGGTGGGCAGTTTGACTGGGGCGGTCGCCTCCTAAAGGGTAACGGAGGCGTGCAAAGGTTCCCTCAGGCTGGTTGGAAATCAGCCGTTGAGTGCAAAGGCATAAGGGAGCTTGACTGCAAGACCTACAAGTCGAGCAGGGACGAAAGTCGGCCTTAGTGATCCGACGGCGCTGAGTGGAAGGGCCGTCGCTCAACGGATAAAAGTTACTCTAGGGATAACAGGCTGATCTCCCCCAAGAGTTCACATCGACGGGGAGGTTTGGCACCTCGATGTCGGCTCATCGCAACCTGGGGCGGTAGTACGTCCCAAGGGTTGGGCTGTTCGCCCATTAAAGCGGTACGTGAGCTGGGTTCAGAA
>NZ_JANSJL010000006.1:27885-68742 GCF_047502745.1 Synechococcus sp. F70.1 | reverse complement strand
CCCGCTTTGGGCCGCGGAAGAGAAACCCACAAAAATCGCGACTTGACCGCAAAGTTTTCCGCTTCAACCAGAGGTGCCTTCAGTTGGCGTAGTGGGCTACTCACCCTGCTTGTCTCCTCTTTGGCCAGCTTTTACCCCTGAGAAGGGATCTCAGCAGGATCTTAAGATGCCGGCAGTAGAATTGGGTGGAAAACTTAGCCCTTGGCAGAGTCCATGGCCATGCGGCGGGATTTACAAGAGCTGGTCATTTCCCCTTTTCTGGTGGAAAACCTTTCTGGGGTACCCATAGCCTGGCTGTACCGACCTCGGCCTATCCGTCGCTGGAAAGACTGGCTGCGCCAGTTCTCCGCCTTTTGGAATCTGCTGGGCCTGCTGTTGGTGCTGGATTTGTTCTGCCGTTTCTTGACCTTTTGGTCAGGGGGATCCCTGCTGACCTTGGTGGGGCGAATTTTGATCCCTGGCCTGCGCAGCAGTTGGGAAAGTTGGCTGGTGGAATGGGGAATCCTGGCAGCCATTGCCGCTTTGGGCCAAGCCTATTGGATTTTCCGCAGCCGCCGCATGCCGCTCTTGCTGAACTTGCTAGAAGAAGTAGATCGCTACAATCGGCTCATTCAAGCCATTCACATCAACGATGAATTGGTAGAGGCGGGCAATCCTGAGGCCAAGCTGCCCCAGCGGGATCAGATCATCGAGACTCTGAAGCTGACTCGCAGCGACCTAATCCGCGCCTTGAAAACTGAACGGATCTTGCGGCAGAACAAAGACTTTATTGAGCAGCAAAGGGAGTTCTTCGGCGACGAGCTGGCAGCTCTGACTGCGCTCCAGCTAAGAGAACAGGCCAGCGAACAGTCGCAGCTTTTGGATGCTGCTTTGCAAATTGCCTTGCAGGTGCGCTCCCAACTAAGCCAACTGCAGAACCGGGGAGCAAATTGTTTCCAAGACAAAGATCAAGCTTCAGACAAAGCTCGAGACAAAAAAGATTAAGACAAAAAAGATTAAAGCGAAGACACAAGTTACAGCTATTTCGACCAGGATACTGCACTGATATTGAAGTAACCAAAGCCTTGGACTACGGGAAAGCCGTTGTGAGGCTCTCTGTCGCCTTGATCTCCACTTTGGGAGAGGGTTCAGATCTGCCTGGAAAAGCGCTGGAGACTGTCGCGAAGCCCAGGGATCTTCCTTCTCGGCAACGCCCTAAAAAATGTCCTGACTCAGCAGCTTAGCCAAGCGCTCCAGGCCCTTTTTGACCTGTCGGGAAACGGTAACGGCACTGATCCCCAGCCGCTCTGCTGTTTCTTTTTGGGTGAGGTCGTAGAAGAAAACAAATTCCAAAATCTGTCGGGTGCGCTCCTCCAGCTTGGCCAAGGCATTTTGCAGGCGGATGCGATCTTCTTCGGCCAGTTGAAAACTGCGGTAGCGCTGATCGGGAATGGTATCCCCTAGAGCAACGCTGTCTTCTTCAACCTGTACGGGAGCATCTAGGCTGAGCAAAAGGCTGTTTTGTTGGGCCAGCTGCAGCTCTCGCCATTCCTGCGCTGTTAGGTTGAGGGCTTCCCTCACCTCCGCCTCAGAGGGAGGACGGCCCAACTCTTGTCTCAGGCGCGCAATTACCTTCTTGGCCTGTCGCTGCAGGGTGGTCCAGCGGCGAGGGAGCCGCACTGCCGGGCTTTTGTCTCGCAGGTAGTGCTGAATTTCTCCGCGAATGTAGGGCATGGCAAAGGAGCTGAAGGCCAGGCCGCGGCTGACGTCGAAGCGCTCGATGGCCTGAATTAGGCCCAGGCAGCCGACTTGTACTAGGTCGTCGTATCCCTCATTGCATTGGTCCCGCCAGTAGTGGGCCTCTTTGCGCACCAATCCTAGGTTTAGCTCCACCAGTCGATTGCGCAGGGCCGGATCCCGAGTTTGCTGGTACAGCCGCAACAGCTCGAAGGTTTGGGTTTTAACATCTCCAGGTCTAGATGCCCTAGGCGCGCGCCCAGTCGGGGATCCAGAACTGCCCATGCTGGATTTGGCCGAAGAGGGAGAGGCTGGGCTCGTCGGTGGTCTTGGGAAGTCAGGATCCTTGAGAGGAGTCTGCTGCGGAGCCATTACCATAGAAGCTGCTTTTCTTTGACCAATTGAGCTAGAGCCCCTCAAGGCTGGATCGGCGGCCAAGCAGCTCAAAAGCAGGGGGTGCAAGGCGATACCGATTTTCTGCCGTTGGGCTCAACTGCGATCTACAAGCAGGTCGAGTTAAGTTGTAGCCATAAGAATGCTACCAGGTGTTAGCAGGAACACAATTTTGAGATGTGCTAGGATACTGAAGTGCCCTCAGTTTGACCAGCTTTTCCGCGGCAGTCAACACCCTTCTCCCGGAAACCCTCCGTCTTCGGTGGAAGGTCGGATTGCTATTGCCGGTGTGTCCTCTGGGGTACTCTGGAACTCAGGAAGCAGACGGTGGAGCTGTTCGCGTCAGGGGCGTTGGGCTTTCCTCTAGTCCTCATTCGCGACAGGGGTGCGCTCTCAGGAAGGCTGCAAAACTCGGTTCACCGCGAATGGGATCGAAATAGGGTTCAGAGACAAGCAGCGGGTGGTAGCGTTCCGGCTGCAGCCGCAGAGCTTGCTCTAGGGCTTGGAGGGCCTGGGGCACTTGGCCTTCCCAGGCGCAGCAGCAGGCTTTAGCATAGTGGGCCTCTGCATTGTCAGGATCCAGCTCCACGGCCCGGTCAAAGCTCTGGAGGGCGAGCCTGTAGAGGTTCAAGTCCATCAGCACCAAGCCGCGCTGCAGCCAGAGCTGGGAGCGCTGGGGATCCTGGGCGAGAGCGCGGTCGTAGCTGTTGAGAGCTTCCATGCAGTTGCCCAGGCGGTGATGGGCAAAGGCGTGGCCGGCCCAGAGAGAGGCCGACTCCAATCCCAGTTGCAGGGCTTGCTCGTAGCTGGCCAGAGCCTCGGCGTAGCGCTCCAGATGCACCAGAGCCAGCCCGCGACTTTGCCAAACCCGGGGATCCTTGGGGTTGAGGGCCAGGGCCTTGTCGTAGCTGTTCACTGCTTCCTGCCATCGCTCTAGAGAGGCCAAGGTCAGCCCGCGCAGATGCCACGCTTCCGCGCTGTCGGGGCGGAGGGTGAGAGCCTGCTCGTAGGCGCGCAGCGCCTCTTGGTAACGGCCCAGTTGCCGCAGCGTGTTGGCCTGGTTAAAGCGGGCCTCAAAAAAATCCGGCTTTAGGTGCAAAGCCCGCTCGTAGCTGGCCAGCGCTTCCTGATGACGGCCAAGATCGTCCAGAAGAGAACCTCGGTTGTTCCAAGCTTCGGGAAAGTCCGGCTTCAGCTCTAGGGCGCGGTCGTAGCTGGCCAGGGCGGCTTGCGCCTGCCCCAGTTGGTCGAGGGCGGTGGCGCGGTTGTACCAGGCAATGGGATCCCGTGGTCGGTCTGCCACTGCCTGCTCGAAGGGCTGCAGTTGGGCTGCCTGCTCCGCCGTAAGGGCAGAGAGGTCAACCGCCGTTGCCGGCAAAACAGCCTCTGGGGGAGCAGCTCGCTGCTGCCGCCGCAGCCCCCAGGCCCAGCCTCCCACTAGGAGCAGCAGACCCACCCCCAGTACCAGCGCGCCCAGGTCAGTTGAGGCGGTTGCAAGCGGCATGACCCTACATCATCACCAGAAAGGGCAGGGGATCGCTAGGTCCTGCTGGCGAGATCAGCTCAATGCGCTTTTCGCCGGGGTAGGTGCTGGGATCGATCTCAAAGGTAACCGTCAGCGCCTCGGCACTAGCTTGCACCGGCTCTTGGGAGCGCCCCAAGGGATCCCCAAAGCTAACCCGGATCCCCTTGCCCGCCGGGCTGACCCGGATCTCGGTTACCTGATCCAGATGAGATCCCTCCAGGGTACAGACGATGATATCTCCCACAAAGGCCTCCCGCGGCCAACCACGCCGCACGATGGGTCTAGGCATAGTGTTGCTCCCACGGTCTACTTCACCCCAAAACGGCTTTGATGACACAGGGGTTCCGCCATCACCGGCTGCCACCCCTCCAGAGAAGAGGCGGTTTGGGGAAGAGGAACAGCAGGTGCTCGCAGCAACACCTGGCTGTCTGAACCTACACTAACCAAGCGGGGCATTTCTCCAAGGCTGTCAGCGACGGCAAACAGCACCCGCCCTCTTGCCTCGGGATCCCAGCCTAGCAGCTCCGCATAGGCCAAGGCCGGTGGCGGATCCCAGATTTGCACTGGCGGGATCTCGGTTGAGTCTGCCGGCAAAGGCCAGATCACCGCCCGATCCCAGCTTAAGTCTGTCTGGAGCCAGCCCGAGGACTCCTTCACTAGCAAAGTCTTCTCCTGCCAAGCCATGGGCAGGAGCACAGCAAAATCCAGCGGATCCTCAGGAGTACCCCCAGCTACCGAGGTTTGGTAGAGAACCTGCAGAGAGCGGCTACGGGTGTTTTCGGCAAACAACAGGCTGGTCAGCTGGCCTCCGGAGGGGGTGACAACCCAATTTAGCCGCGTGTACACCTGCCAGTGGGAATCCGGAGCCACGAGAGGCTGGCTGCGCAGCAGGCCCACCAGCGTACACTGCCGCTCCTGTGCCTTTTCCTGCAAGTCGTACACCCACTCCCACGGGATGGGTAAAGGCGAAGGGGAGGAGCTCTCTGGGGCAGCCGTCGCTATGACAGCGCTCCCCCCTGCCCAGCCGATCCAAACCGCCGCCAGGGCCCTCCCCAGTTGCCCCAGCCAGTTTCCCCTGAGCCGGCCCCCCATTTGCCCAACCCTCCGCCTTAGCTGCTGGCTAGGACTTCGCTGACAGCCGCACCTGGATCGACCGGCTGTGGGCGGGTAACCCCTCAGCTTGCGCCAGGGCTTGAATGGCGCCGGCCACCTCTTGCAGGGCTGCTGAGCCGTACTGGATTAGGCTGGAGTGTTTCAGGAAGGTTTCTACCCCCAGCGCCGAGGCGTAGCGGGCTGCCCCTGCCGTGGGCAAGGTGTGGCTGGGCCCAGCTAGGTAATCCCCCACCGCCTCTGGGGTGAAATGTCCCAAGAAGATGGCCCCCGCATGGCGAATTGCGTCCAACAGGGCCCAGGGATCCGCCACCTGAAGCTCCAGGTGCTCCGGCGCAAACTGGTTGGACAAGTTGACCGCCGTGGCCAGATCGGGCACCACCCCAATCAGCCCATAGTTGGCCACTGCCTTTTCCACCAGGAGGCGATGGGGATGCTCCTCGAGCTGCCTGACCACCGCCTGCTGCACCTGTTGGGCCAGCCGGAGGTCGGGAGTGAGCAGGATAGCCGCCGCTAGGGGATCATGCTCGGCCTGGGCCAGGAGATCGGCGGCAACGTAGAGGGGGTTGGCGCTCTCATCGGCAATGATCAACACCTCCGAGGGCCCGGCCAGGGAGTCGATGCCTACCGTGCCATACACCAGCTTTTTGGCCAGGGTTACGTAGATGTTGCCGGGGCCGGTGATCACGTCCACCTTGGGGATGGTCTCGGTTCCGTAGGCCAGCGCTGCGATAGCCTGGGCCCCGCCGACGCGATAGATGGTGTGGATGCCCACTTCTTGGGCAGCGACCAGAATGGCTGGGTTAATTCCCTTGCCGCCCGAGCCGTCCGATCCCGGCGGGGTCACCATGACAATTTCCGGCACCCCTGCCACCTTGGCAGGAATGGCGTTCATCAACACCGTACTGGGATAGGCGGCGCGACCCCCCGGAATGTAGAGGCCAGCGCGATCCACCGGGCGGTACTGCTTGCCCAAAACAATCTCGGGGCCAGGAAAGCTTACCCAACTGCTGGGCACCCGCTGCCGGTGGAAGGCTTCGATGCGCTGTTTGGCTAGGCGCAGGGCCGAGAGCAGTTGCGGCGATACCGCCTGGTAGGCCGCCTCCAGCTCCGCCCCCGAGACCCTTAGGTCGGCAACGCTCAGCTCCACCTGGTCAAACTCTGCCGTGTAGGCCAGCAAGGCCCGATCCCCTTGGCGGCGTACTGTCTGCAGGATCTCCCGCACAGTTGCCTCGCGATGCAGGTTTTGGTCTGCCTGGGTGCGCTCCGAGATCCGTCTGAGCTCGGCTTCGGCCTCGGCTAGCTGGGTAACAATTCTCAGCATGGCAACTCCTTTGCCTGGCGTACCGTAGGCAGAGAGCGAGAGAGCCGGCGGCAGAGGGGGCTTTTCCTGCCCTGGCCTCCCGGGCTCCCAGAGAGGGATCCCGTCTGCGCCTAGGGCGCTCCACAGGGGCTATGGTCATAGCTTAGCCTGGATCTTCCGCTCCAAAGAACCCCGCTCCTGCTCCAGCCCTATTCAGAGAAATGAGGCATCTCCCATTAGCAGCCAGAACCTCCAAAGCTGGGAACTGTTCCAGGGAGTATTAATTTGTGTTAGGACTATATCACAGTGAGCTATGGCAAAGCTAAAACAGTTGTGGACAAGTCAGTCGCCTGCAGCGATTGCTAACCATGCCCACATCTACTCAGCTTCCCGAAGAGCAAGCCCTCCAGCCTTCGGTGGCCCAGGAGCCCTTCTTGGGGCTGCTGCAGGATCTGGCGCGGGCCTACCAAGCTTTTGAGAACTACGCCGCCGCTCACATCCGCCAGACGGGGCTAACTCCTCCCCAATTTGAGGTCCTGGTAACCCTCGGCAACACCCCTGGCCTGACGATGAACGTCCTGGCTGAGAAAACGCTAGTTACCAAAGGGACGCTGACCGGGATCGTGGATCGCCTGGAACAAAAGGGGCTGGTGCGCCGCGAGGTGCCGCCGGAAAACCGCCGCTGCTTCAGGATTGTGCTCACCGAAGCGGGGGAAAAACTGTTTGCGCAAGTCTTCCCAGCCCACGTGGCTTACCTAAGGGAGCGCTTTCAGAAGTTGGATCCGGAAGAGATAGCCCAGATCCAGGCCTGCCTAAAAAAGCTGCAGTCTATTTTCAATCTCCCTCAGGGGCAGACCGAGAGTTGTTGAGAAGGCCTTCTGCCTACCCTAAAACCCAGAGCACAAAGACGACACCTAGAGTAACGGCGGCAAAGAGGGTGTAGCTAATCCGGCGCAGCGGCTGCAGTTGCATAGCATGCAGCTCCTTGAGCCAACTCAACCCCAGGGACTCCACGAAGCGATCCAGCACCGCCTGCATGGGGTAGGCGTAAACGGATCCCTGCTCTTTGAAGTTCACCAGCACAACTAGCAGCGTGGCGTAGCCCCAGAGGAGACCCCAGAGCGCAGCACTTAACCCAATTAAGATGGGCTCAAGCATTGCAAGCATTACACTTCTTTATTTGTGGGGGTGTACCTGCTGCTTGTGTTAAGGGGACGGAGTTTTTTGGAGTGAGGGAATTGATCCCCCTTGAGGCTACCTTCCTCAGGCAGCAGCCTAGAGAGGAGCTCCCGACGGCTCCTAAGGGTCGGCTTTGCTAGCTCTCTTCTGCCCCTTTAAACTGGGAGTACCTGCTCAAAGCTACCCTGTGTCAATCCTCATGAGTTCTCGCTACCTGCTACCCCCCGCTGAGTCCAAATCTGTCGGCACCGCCTATCTTCTCTGGGCATTGGGCATCTTCGGCATCTGTGGTGTCCATCGCCTTTACCTGGGCAAGATGGGCACAGGCATTCTCTGGCTTTTCACCTTTGGCCTGTTGGGAATTGGCCAGTTGATTGACCTGTTTTTGATCCCGGGCATGGTGGACAACTACAACCTTAAGCTAGCCGTCCTGCAGGGATCCCGGCCTTCCTCGTCTCCGGCAAAAACTGTCTCAGCACCCCCGCAGCCCCTCAAAGGTCAGGCTTTGATGCGGGAAATCCTACGGCTAGCCCAGCGTCGCCAGGGGATCCTCACCCTCTCGGAGATTGCCATCGAACTGCCTGCCGACTTTGACGAGATTGAAAAGGCGCTGCGAGAGCTGAGCCGACGGGGCATCGCCTCCCCCGAGAACAACCTAGCCACCGGCGCAGTGGAGTACCACTTCCCTCACCTGTTGCGCTCCCCTGGCGAACCCCGCTCCCTTTGACCACGCCCTACTGGGATCCCAGGAGGCCGCGCTGTTTGGCCAGCCGCATCGCCCGGCGAAAGGCTAGCAACCCCAGGCTAAAGTAGAAAATGCCGCTGGCCAGAGCTACAAGCAGCCGCAGGGGATCCAGACCTGCATCCCGCACCATCACGTCTCGCAGCAGGCCGGCCCCTGCCGTCATGGGCAGCATCTGTCCCAGCCACTTCAGGGATCCCGACCACTCCTCCGTGGGGGTAGCCAGGAGAAAGAGGAGGCCAAACTGGCTCAGGATTAGCAGTTGTTGAATGCGCTTCCAGATTAAGGCGGCGGATCCCAGTAAAAACGAGAAGCCATAGGCCCCCAGCACCACGCTCAAAAGCGGCAGCACCAAGCTGGGGGGAAAGCGCAGCCGGCTGCCCGTGAGCAACAAAATGATCCCCAAAATGACGACAACGATGGCAAGGCGCAACACCAAGCTGGCACAAGCCCGGGCCAAAAAAAGCGTGGCTGCGGAAAACGGCGAGAGCAACACCTGCTCTAGCGTCCCCGTTTGGGCTTCCACCTGCAGGTTGAGAGCAATGTCGTTCACCACAAAAATGACCAGCGTCCAGAGCACATAGCCAATCACCACCGCATCCAGCCGTTCGCCAAACTGGGAGGCTGGCCCTGCCACATACTGAGCGCCGGCAAAAAGGGCATAGAAGAAAAAGGTGGTGATGAGGATCCCGCCCAGGGCTTCTGCCGGATAGCGGATGTACTGGGTCCAGGTGCGCTTTAGCTCCGCCCAAAACAGGTACAGCAGTGGCCTCATCCCTGCTTCTTTTCCCTTTTCAGCAGCTTGAGAAAAATGTGGGTGAGATCGGCTTCCTCTCGCTTGACGCTGAGCAGGGGCAAGGGCTTGAGGATCTCTAGCACTTGATACAAAGCCTCCGAGAAGCCCCTAAACCGCAACTGATGAGAGCTGAGAATCTCCACCCCTTGCTGGGCTAGGCGTTCCGCCCGGCTGGGATCCAGCTCCTGTTCCAACTCAATCCGATAAGTACCGGCTGCGCCAGCAAACTGCCGGATCAACTCCTGCGTGGGGGCCTGGACGAGAATCGTTCCTCGCTCGATTACAGCCACTTGATCCGAGAGCGCCTCAGCTACGTCCAGTTGGTGGGTGGTGAGGAGAATGGCCCGACCCGAAGCAGCAATTTGGCGGATGAGGGATTTCACCGCTTGCGCCGCCTCCACGTCCAACCCCAAGGTGGGCTCATCCAACAACAGCAGAGCCGGCTGGTGCAGGAGGGCAACGGCAATGGCCACCTTCTGCTGCATGCCGCGGGAAAGGGTTTGCACAGCAACCTCCCCTTTCTCCCCTAGGCCCAAGGTCTCCAACAGCTCTAGCCCCCGTTGCCGAGCAGTTTTAGGGGACAGCCCCCGCAGCACGCCAAAGTACTCCAAGTTTTGCAAGGGGGTCAGCCGCCAGTAGAGGTTGCGGTTGCCTTCCAGCACCGCCCCCACCTGGGCCAGCGCTCCAGGCTCAGTGTGGGGATCCCGCCCTAGGATGCGCACGCTGCCGGCATCAGGCCGGATCAGACCAGCGATGATCTTGATGGTGGTGGTCTTGCCTGCCCCGTTGGGCCCCAGAAAAGCCAGGATCTCCCCTGCTGCTAGCGTTAGGGAGACATCCACCACCGCCTGCACTTGCTTGCCTCCCTGCCGGTAGGTCTTCTGGAGGTGATACACTTCGAGAACCTTCATGAGACAGGGTCTAGGGAGGCGTTGGGAGCCCGGCTTCCGTCTGGGTCAAGGCCAGGCTCATCTTGTCTAGCCACTGCAAAAGGTTTTCCAGTTGCTGCGCTGGCGCCAGCATTCCCAGCCCCCGCACCGTAACCTTGCCCGGCTGGTAAACAAAGCGAGACTGCACATGAGCTGGCAGGGCTTCCTTAAGACGGTTCCAGGCCGGCTCCTCCATGGAGGTTTCCAAAATAACATGCTCTTTGGCGGGCCTGATGCGGGAAAAGCCCAGGGTGCGGGCCAAAATCTTCAGCTCCATCACCCGCAGCAGTTCCTGGGCAGGCTTGGGCAGGGGGCCAAAGCGGTCTTGCCATTCCTGCGCTATTTGGGAAAGCTCCAGGCGCGATCCGGCAGCCGCCACTTGGCGATAAGCCTGCATTTTCTGCTCCTCGTCAGGGATATAGCTCTGGGGAATCATAGCCGTAACGTTGAGGTCGATCTGGGTGTCCTCCACCTGCGGGATCTTCTGGCCACGAATTTCTTGGATGACCTCCTGCAGCATTTCTAGATAGAGATCAAGGCCCACCGCATTGACTTGTCCCGATTGCTCCGTTCCCAGCAAATTGCCAATGCCGCGAATTTCCATATCCCGCAGAGCCAACTGGTAGCCAGAGCCCAGTTGGGTAAATTCTTGAATGGCCTGTAGGCGTTTGCGGGCCTCCTCGGTGAGGATCCCATCCTCTCGGTAGAACAGCCAAGCATGGGCTTGGATCCCAGCCCGGCCCACCCGCCCTCGCAATTGGTAGAGCTGGGCCAACCCAAACTCCTGGGCATTTTCGATCAAAATGGTGTTGACACGAGGAATGTCCAAGCCGGATTCAATAATGGTGGTGCAGACCAGGATATCGATTTCGCCATTGTTAAAAGCCAGCATGGTCGCTTCCAGCTCCCCTTCCGGCATCTGCCCATGAGCAATGGCAATGCGAGTGCCGGGCACCCATTCCCGCAATTTGGCAGTGGTTTCTTCGATCCTTTCAATGCGGTTGACGACGTAAAAGACTTGCCCGCCGCGATCTAACTCCTGGCGGATGGCTGTGCGAATGACCTCAGGGTTGTAGGGAGAAAGGTGAGTTTTAATCGGGCGCCGCGACGGAGGCGGAGTTTGGATCAAGCTCATTTCCCTCAACCCTGACAGGGCCATATACAGCGTGCGGGGAATAGGGGTAGCCGTAAGGGTGAGCACATCCACCTGGGTTTTGAGGAGCTTAATCTTCTCTTTTTGGTTGACGCCAAAGCGATGCTCCTCGTCAATCACCAAGAGGCCCAAATCGCGAAATTGCACGTCTTTGCCCAAAAGTTGGTGGGTGCCTACAATTACGTCCAGCTCGCCGCTTTTAAGCCGGGCCAGGATCTCTTTTTTCTCCTCGGGAGTGCGGAAGCGGTTGAGCAACCCCACTTGAATGGGGTAGGGGGCAAAGCGCTCTTTGAGAGTGTGGTAGTGCTGCTGGGTGAGAATAGTGGTTGGCGCTAGAAGAGCTACCTGCTTGCCGGCGGTTACGGCCTTAAAGATGGCGCGGATGGCCACCTCCGTTTTGCCAAAGCCCACATCGCCACACAGCAGTCTATCCATGGGGCGAGGGGACTCCATATCCCGCTTGATCTCCTGGACAGCGCGAATTTGGTCCGGCGTCAGGGGGTAGGGAAAAGACTCCTCAAACTCCTGCTGCCAAGGGGAATCCGGGGGAAAGGCGTAGCCCTCCTGTTCAGCCCGTTTGGCGTAGAGCTGCAGGAGATCAAAGGCCACTTTTTTCAGACTCTTTTTGACTTTTTGTTTGGTCTTTTCCCAGGTGCTGCCGGACATTTTGTGCAGGGCAGGTGGCCCATCGCTGCTAGCCCGGTAGCGCGAGAGGGAGTTGACTTGGTCGGCAGCCACCCGCAGCAGGCCGTCGCTGTATTGAATAACGAGGTACTCCCGGGTTTCGCCGCCGATGGTGAGGCTTTCCAAGCGCAGGAACTGGCCAATGCCATGGGCCCTGTGAACGACAAAATCCCCCGGCTTGAGCAGGTTGGGATCCACCTGGCGAGAGCTGGCCTGGCGGCGCTTGCGCACATAGGTGGGAGTGGCGAGGCTGTGCTGGCCGAAAAACTCCCGGTCGGTGAGCACTACCCACCCCAGCGTGGGCAGCAGGAACCCCTCCAGCTCAGCCAAGCCGGAGTACTTCAGGGCCACCGGCGTGTAGGACTGGAGCTGGCGTTCAATGGCTGGAAAATCTTTGGGGTTGGGCACGTACTGGGCCGGGCAGTCGTGTTCTTGCAGCAAGGCCACCGTGCGGGAGGGCTGGGCGGAGAGGATCCACACCCGCAACTGCTGCTTGCGGTACTCGCGCAGGGTTTTGGCCAGGGATCCAAACTGGTGGGGAGCGGCAGGGACAGGCCGGCTTTTGAGGTCAAGGGCCGCTTCAACCTCGCCGGCAGGGGCAAAAGCCCGGGCCAACAGGCGGGGGAAGGGATCCCAGTCGGGAGCCGCAAGATCAAAGGGACGGTGGAAGGGCACTAGAGCTGGCTCAGCAGCTTGGGCCAACTGCCACTGCTCCTGGGCGTGGTCTAGCCACTGCCGGCTGTGGGCCTGGCACTGCTCTGGCTCGTCGATCAGGATCAAGGTATTGGGATCCAAATAGCTCAGCAGGCTGGCCGGCGGATCGTAAAGTAGGCCAAGAAAGCGGCGCAAGCCCTCTGGGGGAGGGGACGACTGCTCCAACTGCTGCCGCAGACCCTGGGAAAGCTGATCGGCTTTTTCCTGCAGAGCCGGCCAGAGGATAGGCCCGTAGCCGGTGGGAGTTAGCCAGACATGGGGGATCCCGTCTTGAGAGCGCTGGCTCACCGGGTCAAACTCCCGCAGCCGCTCCAGTTCATTGCCAAACCACTCCAGGCGCACCGGCCATTCGCAGGCCACCGGAAAAACGTCGAGAATATCGCCCCTCTGGCTCCACTGTCCCTCGCTTTCCACCAGGCTTACCCGCTGATAACCTAGACGACTCAACTGCTGCCCCAACTGCTGCGGCGACAGCTCCGCGCCGGGCTCCAGCTTGAGGCAGAAAGACTGAAACACCTCTGGTGGGGGAAGGTGGGGTTGTAAGGCCCGCTCCGTAGCCACAATGGCCATGCCCTTTCTGCCCTGGAGACAGTCGGCCAGCACCTGAAATTGTCCCCACACCAACTCCGGCTCCAGGTCAAACAGCTCATAGGGGGAAGCCTCGGAGGTGGGATAAAGCTGCACGCTCTCCCAGCCCATGCCCTCCAGTTGGGCCGTCCAGCGGCCTGCCTCTTCCAGCGTGGCGGTAACCACCAATAGGGATCTCCCTTCCTGCTGGGCCAAAGCCGAGGCGATCAACCCCTTGGCAATCCGCCCCCCTCCCTGCAAAGCAGCCCGTCGCTGGGATCTCAGCCGGACGGCCAACTCTTGCACCAAGCCCGATTGGGCAAGAAAGTGCACCAGTGGGATAAACGACATCTTTCCACCGCAAACTGCAAACTCAAGCCGGGATCCCAATTCTGGCATTTGTAGCCGCTGGGAACCTCAACGAGCCCTTTCCGGAGTGGGAAAGTTAGTTGGCTACCAGCCTTGAGGCTGCCAGGCCGATGCTCCAGGGCTGAGATTTTTTGTATCCCATGTTACAGGAAAAAGCTGGCACTCCCAGGATTCTAAAGTTAACCTTTAGACTCGGACAGCCTGCGCGTTGTCTTGCCCAAGATGTAACCCTAGGAGCAGCGGAAAATAGATCTCCTAAAGTTGTAAAGCTGTACTCATTACAACCCTCCAAGCTTAGGGACAATTATGTTTCTAGACACCGTCACCCTTTCCCGGCTACAGTTTGCCCTCACGGCCATGTTTCATATGCTATGGCCGGTTTTAACAACAGGAATGTCCATCTATCTTGTTGTAATTGAGGGACTTTGGCTGAAAACTCGCAATCTAGATTACTATCGCCACGCTCGCTTCTGGTCAAAGATCTATGTGTTAAACTTTGGCCTTGGCGTGGCCTCGGGGTTGCCGATGGCCTTTCAGTTTGGCATGAACTGGGCCCCTTTTTCTGAGGCGGTGGGCGACTTCTTTGGAACCATCCTAGGATTTGAGGGCACGATGGCCTTTATGCTGGAGGCCAGCTTCCTAGGGATCATGCTGTTTGGCTGGGAGCGGGTGCCGCCAGTAATTCACTGGATCTCGACAATCTTAGTGGCCTTCGGTGCCAACCTCTCCACCTTTTGGATCCTGACGGCCAACTCCTGGCTGCAGACGCCGGCAGGGGGGGTATTTGTCGATGGGAAGTTCGTGGTACGTGACTACCTGCAGGCCATTTTCAATCCCTTCATGGTCAATAGCTTTCTGCACATGTTTTTTGCCACTTTGGAAACCTCTTTGTTTGTCATCGGTGGCATCAGCGCCTGGTACATTCTCAAGCGGCGGCACAGTGAGTTTTTTTCCCGCTCCCTCAAAGTGGTCCTGGTGATGGCGCTGGTGGTGGCCCCTCTGCAGGTGTTTATTGGCCACTTGAGCGCGGAGCAAGTGTATCGCTATCAACCGGCCAAGCTGGCGGCTATGGAGGCCCAGTGGGAGACGCTCCCCGCCGGCGAGAGGGCGGATTGGAGCCTGTTTGCCTTGCCCAATGAGCGTGAGGAGCGCAACGAGTGGGAGGTGAAGATCCCCGGCGCACTGGGCTACCTGCTCGAGTTCAAGCCCAGGCTGGATCGACCGGTGCAGGGCCTGAAAGCTTGGGATCCCCAAAATCGCCCTCACATGATTGGCCTCATCTACTACTCCTTTAGGACGATGGTGGCCATTGGCTTCTTTATGGCCGGGCTCGTGGGGGCTACCTTGATCCAGTGGTTGAGGGGCAAACTGTCGGCAGAGGCCCTTCCTCAGCAAAAGTGGCTGATGTGGGCTTGGGTCTTTGCCGGCCCCTTGGGCTACATTGCCGTCGAGGCTGGTTGGATTGTCCGCTGTGTTGGCCGGCAGCCCTGGATTGTGTACGGGCAACTGCGCACCGCAGAAGCGGCTTCACCGCTGCCCCCCGGAGAGGTGCTGTTTTCTCTAGTCGGCCTAACTGCTTTGTACACCGTGTTTTTCGTGGCCGCTCTTTACTTCGGCAGCCGCATCATCCGCAAAGGGCCTAACCTGGAGCTGGCTGCCCCCGTTCCAGCAACCCAGCCGGTGATCGTGATCGAGCCTGCTCGCCACGAGCCGGATCGCCGTCCGGCGGAAGCTCGGTAGCGCCGCTGCCCAGGCGACATCGCAGTTGGAACTGTCTCGAACTGGCCTGGCTAGAAATACCTAAAGCGGAGGGAAGGACCATGGAATCTTTCGAGCCTTTACAGCAGTTTCTGCCTCAAGTCTGGTTTTTTATCCTCGGTCTATTCCTCTTTCTCTATGTTCTGCTCGATGGATTTGACCTGGGGGTTGGCATCCTTTCCCTGACGGCTTCCAGCGAGACGCGCCGCAGCATTCTCATGACCAGCTTGGGCAATGTTTGGGATGCCAACGAGACGTGGCTGGTACTCATGGGGGGATCCCTATTTGGAGCCTTTCCCCTCGCCTACGCCACCATCCTCAATGCCCTCTACATTCCGCTGGTGATCATGGTGGTGGGCCTGATCTTGCGGGCTGTCTCTTTCGAGTTTCGGGAGAACGCCAACAACAAGCTGGTCTGGAACCTCGCCTTTGGGGTGGGTAGCTTTTTGGCGGCGCTGGGCCAGGGGTTTGCCCTGGGCAGCGTCTTCGAAGGGATCCGGGTGGACGAAGCCGGCCACTTTGCCGGCAGCCCCTGGGACTGGCTGACCTGGCGCACGGTGTTGGTGGCTCTTACCCTGATCCAGGGGTATGTTTTGATCGGCTCTGCTTACTTGATTGTGAAAACCACGGGGGAAATCCAGAAAACCTATTACAGGACGGCCACCATCGCCACGTGGACAACTTTGCTGGGGGCAGTGTTTATTACCATCAGCACCCCCATTATGTCGGAGCAGGCGCGCTCCCAGCTTTTCTCGCCGCCTCTTTTCTATGTCTTTGCTGCAATCCCCCTTTTGGGGCTTTTGTTGGTGGCTCTGTTGCTGCGCAGCTTGCGCCGCCGAGAAGAAAATAGCCCTTTGGTTTACACCTTCCTCATTTTTGCCCTTTCTTTTATCGGCTTGGGGTTCATGATTTTCCCCAACATCATTCCTCCCAGCGTCACCATCTACGAGGCGGCAGCCTCTCCCAGTTCGCTGGTGTTTATGCTCACCTTTATTGGCTTTTTGATCCCAGTGATCTTGTCCTACAACATCTACAACTATGTTGTGTTCCGGGGCAAGATTGTAGTGCAAGAAACAGCGGCAGAGGAGGCCAAAGTTCCAGAGCCAGTTTAGGTTGGCCCAGAGTCGAAGGAATAACCCCGCCCATATGCCAGGCGGGGCAATTTTATTAGAGGCTCACCCAGCGAGGCTCTCACTCCCGCTTGAGCCACTGCCGGATCTGCTCGGCAGCCACATCGCGACCTCCCAAGCCAAAAGCCAAAGCCACAGCCACGGCAATGGCGCCCAGCACCAGGCCAAAGGCCAGCACCACAATATCGGTGGCTACGCCCATCTGCTGCAAGGCCATGGCGCCAACCAGAACCAAAATGGCTACCCGCGCCGCCTGCGCCAGCACTCCTGAGGAGGGGTTGCCGAGACTCTTAACCATGGAATGGGCCAAATTGGATAGGTAAAGACCGATCCCAAACACTAAGGCGCCGATGAGCACCCGCCCGGAAATGACCAACAGGCCCTCCACGATGTCGGTCAAAGCAGCAAACTGCAGCAGCTCCACGGCTGGCACTGCCCCGAGCAAGACCACGCCCACCCAGACCACCAAGCCAGCAATCTCCGAGGGAGTGCGCCGCTTCACCAAGGTTGAGGGATCCCCTTCGGCGGCGGGAGCTTCAGGAGCAGGGGCCGAGGGCAAACCAAGGCCGGCAGCCAAGCGGTCGAAACCGATTGCCTGCAGCAACTGGGTCACCAAGCCAGCCAAAAACTGCCCCAGCCAGTAGAACACGGCCAGGATGAGAGCAGATCCTGCAATCCGGGGAATGGCCCGCAACACCTGCTCCAGCATCGCCACCGCTGGATCGGAGATGGCCCGGATTTCCAGGGCCTTGAGGGCGGCAATCACTGCCGGGATCAACACCAAGACGTAGGCCACTGTGCCCACCGTTTGGGCCAGCTGGGGAATGCCAAAGCGTGCCCCCAAGCGGTTAGCTCCCGCTGCCTCCAACAAATTGGAAACGATCCCACGCACGATGCGAGCTAGAAACCAGCCCCCCACACCGATGATGAGCGCTCCCAAAATGCGGGGTACCATCGACAGGATTTGATCCAGCAGGTTTTGCACTGGCTGCAGCGGCCCCCGCAGGTTCAGCGTGTCCAGGATGAGCGGTAGAAAGAACAAGAAGATCAACCAGTAGAGGGCGTCGCCCAGAGCTTCATTCAAGAGAAAGGGAGCGACCTCAGCGCCTCCCTCCGGCTTGGCAGCAGTTCCTTCCGCAGCCGCCTCCGGTTGGAGGGGTTGAGCCAGCCGCTCATCCAAGTTAAAGCGCCGCAGCCCTTGGATAACTGCCAGCCGGGCAACGGTGGCTACCGCCCAGCCCACCCCTAGCAGCACCAGCGCCCCGCCCAGCCGCGGCAGATAGGCGAAAATCTCTCCCAAAAACTTGTTGAGCGGATCGGAGACAGCCTGAAGCTGGAGAGCATTCAGCACCGCTACCAACACAAAAGCGAGGATAATCCAGTAAACAGCAGCAGCTACCCAGCGCTCAGTTTGCGGCGGCCTCTCGCCGGGCCTCTGGCCCATAATCCAGGTGGCCAAGCGGTTACCAAGCTGCGTCCGTTTGAGCAGCCCCCGAACGCCGAAAGCCACCACCGTAGCTACGATCCAACCCAGAACTAGAATGACAATCGCCGCCAGTAGATTGGGCATGAAATCAATGACTCTAGCCCGAAGATTGACAACAAAAGAGACGGCTTCATTGCGAAGGTCGTTTGCAGGGGTTTCCATGATTACCCTCACAGCATGAGATGTTCAAAAGAGTAGGTTAGCCTGAAGCCCTTCTTTGGGCAAGCTGGCCTGGGAGAAAGCCTCAAGCGTCAAGCAGAAACGCTGAGTCTTGCAACAAAGCTTTACATCCATTCTCAGGATGCCGATGGCTAACCAAAGCTCCAGGGCAAAAGTTCAAGGTTCAGGTGTATAGAGGAAAACTTTTGCTTTAGAACCCTTTGCTTCTCCTCACTTAAATTGGTTTTTTCCAATACACCAGCCCATCCTCTCCGTTGTAATAGCCCTTGCGGCGTCCCAGCAATTGAAACCCTGCCGATTCATAGAGGCGGATGGCGGCCTGGTTAGAAGCCCTCACCTCCAACGTGGCCCAGCGACAGCCTGCTGCCCTGGCTTGGCTCAACAGCTCCTCCAGGATCCTTCGACCCAAACCACGCCGCCGATGGGCAGGATCCACCGCCAACGAGATGATGTGGGCCTCTTCTTCGATGCGCCAGAGGATGCCAAAGCCCACCAGCGTCCCTGGCGAGGAAAGCAGGGATCCGCAAGCGCCTTCAGGTTCTGCCACAGCCCCAATCACCAGGCTGGTGGGTCGTTCCAGCTCGGCCCGGTAGCCCTGTTCTCCCCAGTGCCCGCCATAACAGCGGCGATCCAGCTCTAGCAACTGGGGCAGGGCGGCAATGTCAAGCACCTGCAGCCGGTAGCCCATGGAGCTTAGTCTCGCCCTTTGCAGAACTCAGCCAGCCACAACTGCCCAAAGAGCTGGATCTTGCAGTCGATCCCTCTCAACACCGCGGAGCGCTCCTGGGGGTCAAGATACTGGGCTACCGCTGCATGGCCGCCTCAGGGCTTGGAGGGCTGGAGAAAAGGTGGGCGCTTGGCTCATGACTGCGGATACCAGAGGGATTCGAGGGTGTGGACAAGGGCCGCTGCCTGCTGCGGCGAAGGGGCAGTTGGCAAACAGACGGTAACATGGCCCAGCTTGCGCCCGGGGCGGGCGGGGGTCTTGTGGTACCAATGCACGGTGGCATTGGGGATCTCCGCCAGGCGCTGCCGCTTCTCGGCATAGTCGCTGGTGGAGTGCTCGTAGCCCAAGAGGTTGACCATCACCGCCCCCCCACACTTGAGGGAGGGATCCCCCAAGGGAAGGCCAAGGATGGCCCGCAGATGTTGCTCAAATTGCGAGGTGTAGCAGGCTTCCAGGGTGTAGTGGCCGGAGTTGTGAACCCGCGGCGAGATCTCGTTGATCCAGATCCCAGCCTTGGGATGAGGCGGCGGCACCCAGAACAACTCGATGCCGAACACCCCTACCGCTTCTAGCTTTTCCATCACCTTAACTGCCAAGTCCCGGATCTCGGCCTCGACCGTTGGGGGGATGCGGGCAGGCACGAGGACGTGGCGACAGATTTGGTTAACCTGAACAGTCTCCACGACGGGGTAGACCCGGATCTCCCCCGTCAGCCCCCGCGCCACCATCACCGCCAGCTCCCGCTCAAAGGGGATCCACTCTTCCACAAGCAGCGGGATCCCGCTGTACTCGGCAAGGGTCTGTTGCCAAGCCGCGCGGTCGGGCAAGATGCGGGTGCCCTGGCCGTCGTAGCCCTGCCGCCGCCGCTTGAGCACCAAGGGAAAGCTCAGGCTAGATAGATCTGCCGTCTCTGCCGGCCAAAAAGACGGCACCGGCAACCCCAGCTCTGCTAGAAACTGCCGCTGGCGCAACTTGTCTAGCAATGGCTCCAGGGTGCTAAGGCGAGGGCAAAAGCGGGATTCTTCCGGATCCAGCCTTTTTAGCTCCGGCAGCAGGATGAACTCGTTTTCAAAAGTTACCACCGGGCAGCGCTGCAATAGCTGGGCTGTAGCCTGGGTGTCGGTTACAGCGCCCCAAACTACCCCATCGGCCACCGCCACTGCCGGATCGGTGGGGGCAGCCGCCTGCACAATCAGCGGAATCCCCAGGGAGCGGGCCGCCAAAGCCAACATCTGCGCCAACTGCCCCCCGCCGATTACCCCTACGGGCTGCATCTGGGTTTGGGACTTCACTTCTATACTGAGAGGAGAAGCACCGTCTAGTCTACCGCCCTTGGCCCCTACCTCTAGGGCAAGGAGAAGCACTGTGGAGTCATCCAAGCTAAAAGAACTCATCGACCGGGCTTTGCAGGACAAGATCCTCACCCGCGCCGAGCAACAAGAAATCCTCCAGGCAGTTACCGCCGATTCCCAGGTCTCACCGGAAGAACACGAACTGCTGGACATGATTGTGGAGCGCCTCAACAGCGGCGAGATTCGCGCCGTGGATTGATTCCTTTTCTAGTCTTGCCCAAAAGTAAGTGGCAGCTTGGAAGCAAGCAGTTGTCAGCGCAGCTCCAAAGGGCTGGGATAGACTGGAGATCCCCTGGCTCTATCTAGCATGCTGCCGCCATGAGTTCTCGCTCCTCAGACTGGTTTACGCGGGCACGTCACTTCTTTTACGGCACAGCCACTGCCCTGGTGGAGCTCCTGGAGGATCCCCAGAAGCGCGCCGAAAGTTTCGGCCGTCTTTCTGGCGACTGGGCGGCGCTGGCTGCAGAGCTGGAGCAAAAAGGAGAGCAGATTGAGCAAGAGGCTGTTCGCTACCTTAAAAGCCTCCGCCATGAAGCCACCAAGGCTCCTGGCCCAGCCGTAGAGAGCCAAACACCGGCCCCCCAGAGCGGCTCCCCAACCGCCACCATCTCCAAAGAAGAAATGGGCGAACTGATGGAGCTGATCCACCAGATTGAGTCCTTGCGCCTGGAGCTAGAGCGGTTGCGCACGGAACCCTGCTCGGATGCTGGCCTTTCTGCTTGATCCCAACGCCCGTGCGGTTTGACGTTGTTACCCTTTTCCCAGAGTTTTTTGAATCGCCCTTGCGCATTGGCTTAGTGGGCAAAGCCCTGCGGCAAGGGATTGCCGAGGTTCATCTCACCAACCCGCGCGACTTTGCCGCCGATAAGCACCGCCGGGTCGACGATGAGCCCTATGGGGGCGGGGTAGGCATGGTGCTCAAGCCAGAGCCCTTTTTTGCTGCTGTCGCCTCCCTGCCTTGCCTGGATCCCCGCGAGATCATCTTGCTCACGCCCCAGGGACAACCCCTAAACCAAGCCCTGCTGCGGGAGCTGGCCCAAAAGGCCCAGCTCATCCTGCTCTGCGGCCAGTACGAAGGTTTTGACGAGCGGATCTGCCAGTATCTAGCCACTCGCGAGGTGTCGCTAGGGGATTTTGTGTTAACAGGGGGGGAGATCCCGGCACTGGCCTTGATCTACGGCGTGATCCGTCTCTTGCCTGGCACGGTTGGTAAGGTAGACTCTTTGAAGAAGGAGAGCTTTGAGGAGGGTCTGCTCGACTATCCTCAGTACACCCGCCCAGCCGAGTTTCTGGGGTACAAGGTGCCCCAGGTGCTCCTTTCAGGTAACCACGAGGCCATTGCCCGATGGCGTCTGCAGCAGCAGTTAGTACGCACCTGGCAACGACGGCCGGATCTGCTGGCCAAACGTCCCCTCACCCCCGAAGAACAACAGTTGTTGGCTGAAGGCCTGGCCGAGCAGAACACCGAGGTGGAGAAACAAGATGAGAGTGAACTGTCTCAACTCCCTTCTCAGCCTTGCTGACCATGGGGCTAGGATTCTGGGGCTGCTGCTGGTAGGGATCCTGACCAGTTCTGGGCTTGCTCTAGCCCAAACTGGAAGTGGCAACGAGGCCATTTATCGCGACGGCAGAACCCCGCTGTTCAACGGCTCCAGCCTTGATATGAGCGATCTCTTCCGGGCTGCTGAACTCCTTTCCCGGCAGAGAGCTATCTCCCGCTGGGACAGCCGGGCAGCCATCGATGCCGCAGTGGAGCAGTTTAACCAATCCCGCCGTCGCCCCTTGCTGTTTTCGCCGGGAGCAGGGAGATCCAAAACCTCTCTTGCTCGCTAACTTAGCTCCCCTCCTCAACCTAACCTGTGTTAGGATCGCAAGGCTATTCTTGTGGGCGCTAAGCAATAGCGCCAGGTTTTCGGGATCCCCTAGGAGATACTGCCGTGGTTAAGAGTACCCCCTCCAGCAAAACCGATAGGGAGCAGCACCTGGATCCCGCTAGGCGGGGTCACTCCAAGGACAGTTCCACCGAGTCCAAGGGGATCTCGGGCTTCCTCCAAGAGACGCGGGCCGAACTGGCCAAAATTGCCTGGCCAAGCCGTCGACAATTGGTTAGCGAATCCATTGGCGTTTTGCTAATAGTGCTGGCCTTCGCCTCATTTATTTACCTGGTTGACCAGCTGTTTGGCTGGGTAGCCACTCAACTGTTCTCGTAGCTTTAGGCAGGGGAGGGGAGAGGAGGTGAAGTATGAGCCCAGGGTTAGAGCAGCGGCGGAGACGCCGCAGAGACTACGTTGAGCCCCTAGAAGCTGCGGAAACAGAAACGACTGCGGAAGAAGGGGAAGGTCAAAGCCAGCGCAACTTGCGCTGGTACGCCGTTCAGGTAGCTGCTGGCTGCGAAAACAAGGTTAAAAGCACTCTCCTGCAGCGGGCAGCAGCCCTGGATGTGGCCGATCAAATCGTCGAAGTGGTGATCCCAAAGCGGGTGGGCTTCAAGCTGGATCGATCCGGCAAGCGCCAGGAGCAAGAGGAAAAGATTTTCCCCGGCTATGTGCTGGTGCGCATGGATCTCAACGACGACACCTGGCGGGTGGTGAAAACCACTCCCAATGTCATCAACTTCGTTGGCACGGAACAGAGACGGCCCTATGGTCGCGGTCGGGGGCATGTGACACCGCGGCCCCTCAGTCCCAGCGAAGTTCAGCGCATCTTCAGCACCGCTGAGGTGGAGGCGGTGCCCCTCAAGATTAACCTGGCCCCTGGGGATCGCATTGAGGTGCTGTCTGGCCCCTTCCAGGGGTTCTACGGCGAGGTGGTGGATGTCAGCCCAGAACGGGGCAAGCTCAAGGCTTTGATCTCAATTTTTGGGCGGGATACTCCAGTAGAATTAGAGCTTGGTCAAGTGCGAAAAGAGGTGTAACTGCGTCGCATGGCTAAGAAACTGGTGGCAGTAGTCAAGCTGGCCATCCAGGCGGGCAAAGCCACCCCCGCCCCCCCCATTGGCCCCGCCTTGGGTCAGCACGGGGTCAACATCATGGCCTTTTGCAAGGAGTACAATGCCAGAACGGCGGATCAGGCGGGCATGGTGGTGCCGGTCGAGATCTCCATCTACGACGATCGCAGCTTCACCTTTGTCCTTAAGACGCCGCCAGCCTCGGTGCTGATCAAGAAAGCCCTTGGCATTGAGTCAGGCTCCAGCGAGCCCCACAAAGTCAAGGTGGGATCCCTGACCCGCGCCCAACTCCGCCAGATTGCCGAGCAGAAGCTGCCAGATTTGAATACCAACGATGTGGAGGCGGCGATGAGAATCATTGCCGGCACTGCCCGGAGCATGGGAGTAACGATAGTTGACTAGGGCTCCGCTAGCCCAGCTTGTTTGTCGTTTTGGGGGAGAGAAGTTCTCGCCAGAACCCCGAGGAGAAGTTATGGCTCGAAAACTGTCCAAACGCATGCAGGCTTTGCGGGAGAAGATCAAGCCCATCCCCTATCCCCCCGCTGAAGCCATTGCCCTCATGAAGGAGACAGCCACTGCTAAATTTGACGAGGCGGCTGAGGTTCACATTCGCCTGGGGATCGATCCCAAATATGCTGACCAGCAGCTGCGCTCTACGGTGGTTTTGCCGCGCGGCACCGGGCAAGAAATTCGAGTAGCGGTAATTGCCCGCGGCGAAAAGGTGGTGGAAGCCCAGAATGCTGGGGCTGACCGAGTGGGGTTTGAGGATCTCATCGAGGAAATTAGCAAGGGCGTGATCGATTTCGACCTGCTGATTGCCACTCCCGATGTGATGCCCCAGGTGGCCAAGCTGGGGCGCCTGTTGGGGCCGCGCGGCCTGATGCCTTCTCCTAAGGGGGGAACAGTTACCATGGATCTGGCCCAGGCCATTAAGGAGTTCAAGGCTGGCAAGCTGGAGTACCGGGCGGACAAAACTGGCATTGTCCATTTAATCTTCGGCAAGTGTCAGTTTCCGGTTGAGGCGCTGCTGGAAAACCTAAAGGCGGTGCAGGAGTCGATTGACCGCAACCGTCCCCCTGGGGCAAAGGGCAAGTACTGGCGAACTATGCATATTTGTGCTACGATGGGCCCCTCTATTGAAGTTGACGTTAATGCCCTGCGGGAGTTAAAGTTGGTTGCCTAGGTCTGGCGTAATAAGGTAAGTTGACTAGGGCAAATTTTGGCCAGGGAGGGAGCCAAACGGGAAACCTTTCCACAGTTGAAATAGAGAGCCGAAGACAGCAGGCGCCAAGTGGCTTAATCTCCTGCCGAGGCTTGGGTAGAGTGGAAAAAATTCCCGAAGCTTATGCTTGCCCAAATGCGTCTCGGCGGAGGCTGGGGCGCATTCCTTTTGCAGTGGCAACCACATTACAGACAATCGAGGAGGTGAGCGCGTGGGCAAGCAATCCTTAGCAAAGAAAGCAAAGGTAGTCGATGAGGTTCGATCCCTGTTGCAAGCTAGCCAAATGGTGCTGGTCATCGACTACAAAGGTCTAACCGTTGCTGAGATGAACCAGCTGCGGGCGGAGCTGCGCAAAGCAGACGCCGTTTGTATGGTGGTTAAAAATACCCTGATGCGGCGGGCCGTTGCTGACCTTAAGGCTTGGGCAGGGATCCTGCCTTTCTTGTCCGGGCCAACGGCTTTTATCCTGATCCGGGGCAATATCGCGGCGGCCCTGAAGGCGTATCAAGACTTTGCCCGGCAAACCAAGAAGACTGAGTTTCGCGGTGCTGCCGCTGAGGGGCTGTCTCTGACCTTGGATCAGGCCAAGGCCATTGCTGACCTGCCGCCTAAGGAGGTGCTCCTGGCCCAAGTGGCAGGCAGCCTTAAGCTAGTAGCCACCCGACTGGCGGTTGGGCTCAATGCTGTGCCTAGCCAGGTGGCCCGCGGTATCCACGAGATCCCGGCCTCACTGGCGCGGGCTGTGCGAGCCATTGCCGACAAGGAGGCGGCCTGAAGGTAGCCGCTTCGATGGGCCAACGGCTCAATTGCACCCTGCTACTTCTTGTTACCTAAGGAGACACAACCATGGCTTCAGAGCGTGTTCAAGGCATCCTGGAAGAGCTGAAGACCTTGACTTTGTTGGAAGCTGCCGAGCTGGTGAAAGCCATTGAAGAGACCTTTGGCGTCAGTGCAGCTGCACCGGTAGGCGGCATGGTCATGGCTGCTCCCGTGGCGGCAGCAGCGGCACCGGCACCAGCAGCGCCGGCTGAGCCGGTAGAGGAGCAAACGGCTTTTGATGTCATTCTCGAGGCTGTTCCTGCCGACAAGAAGATTGCCGTTCTTAAGGTGGTGCGCGAGCTAACCGGCTTAGGCCTAAAGGATGCCAAGGATCTCGTGGAAGCTGCTCCCAAAGCAGTTAAGGAGGGAGTCTCCAAGGAGGAGGCCAACGAGATCAAGAAAAAGCTGGAAGAGGCCGGCGCCACGGTTAAGATCAAGTAGTCGGAGGTGGGGAAGAGGCGTTTTTTCCCTGCTCTCTGCCGAAGCTGCAAAAGAGGGGAGGGGCGGTTTGCCCCTCTTTTTTGCTGGTTTCTACCCCTCAAAACGGGTTGCCGGGGGGCTCGCGGGGGCTGCAACTTCGACCAGCGCTCATCGCCGGATGGGGAAAGAGCCCTCGTCAGGAGGTCGGAAACCATTACAATGGGTTACGGACGTTTGCCACCACCCCCCATGGACTTCGGAGTCGGATTTCTCTCCAACAATGTCATGCTGCCGATCCTGGATTTTTTCTACGGGATCGTGCCCAGCTATGGTCTGGCCATCATCTTTCTGACATTGGTGATCCGCTTTGCCCTCTACCCCCTCAATGCCGGGTCTATCCGCAACATGCGGCGCATGAAAGTCATTAGCCCGGTGATGCAGCGGCGGATGCGAGAGATCCAGGAGAGGTACCGCGACGACCCGCAAAAGCTGCGCGAGGCCCAGGCCAAACTCTACAGCGAACTAGGGGTTAACCCGCTTGGGGGGTGCCTGCCGCTGCTTATTCAAATGCCAGTGCTGTTTGCGCTCTTTGCCACGCTGCGGGGATCCCCGTTTGCGGCGGTAACCTACGACGTCAACCTGCAGATCTTGCCAGCAGAGGTGGCGGCTGAGGTGGTACCCACTCCCTACGTCAGCCCCAGCAAGAACATCTTCGTCGCCGACTCAGTCCACAAGCCGGTGGTGCTGGTGGTGCCTAAGGGTACCAAGGTTGCCGTAGGGGAGCAGGTGCAGTGGATGCTGCAAGGGCCAGGGGGCAAACCCTTCGAGCAACTGGTAACAGAAGCGGGGGGAGACCCCAAGCTGTTGCAGCCAACTTGGAAGATCGTCAAGGGAGAGGATCGGGTCCAGCTCCAGCCCGATGGCACCTTGCTGGCCCTGCAGCCGGGGGAGGTAGCGCTGCAGGTCTCGATTCCAGGCTTGGCCTCAGATACTGGCTTTCTGTTTATTGATAAGCTGGGCCGCGTTGGCGCTTTTGACCCCGATGGAACCGTCCACTGGGATATCATCGCCATGGTCGCCCTCTTTGGCCTTTCCATCTACCTCAACCAGGCCCTGACCAATACCGGCCAGGAGGATCCCAGCCAGAGCTCGATGGCCCGCATTACCCCGGTGCTGTTTTCGGCGATGTTTCTATTTTTCCCCTTGCCGGCTGGGGTTTTGCTCTATATCCTCGTCTCCAGCATTTTCCAGACGCTGCAGACCTTCTTGCTCTCGCGAGAGCCTTTGCCAGAGAGCCTGCAGCAGTTGGTGGAAGAGGAACGTCGCCGTGCTGCCCAGGTCAGTAAGGAGGTAGACCGAGCAGTAAAACCCAAAGCCGCTGGGGGAGCTCGGGAATCTTTGCCCTTTGAGCCCTAAGCAGTCCTCTGGCCGCTGGGTGGGTGGGCTTGCAGTTAACTGGTTGATAGTCTTTCAGCAGTTGGAAGCTGTTGGGATGAGCCACCCTGAGTCTTCTACAGGTTCCCCAAGGGGAGCCGCCGCTAAGAAATCCCACCCGCAGTTTGAAGAGACCGCTGCTCCTTTCCAAGCTAAGCTTTCTCCCGCCGAGCAGCGAGAACGGGCTAGAGAGTGGTTGCAGCAGGTGCTATCGGCCATGGGGATACCGGCAGCAGTGCGGGTAGTGGGCGAGGTGATTGAAATTGAGGCCAGTTCTCTCACGCCTGCGCAAAAGCAAGTCCTGCTTTCTAAAGTGCCCCCAGGGCCCGTCCCCAAGGAGACTAAAGTTGACGAAGAGCGTACCCCAGTAGTGCTGGATGCTTTGCAATATCTGGCCAACACCCTTCTCAACCTCAACCAGCCAGAAGACCAGCAACAACCCTATATCTTGGACTTAGACGGCTATCGAGAGCGCCGCTTGCAGGAGTTGAAGGCTTTGGTGGCTACGGCGGTGGAGAAAGTAAGAGCAAGTGGTCGGGAGTACGAGTTTCCCGAGCACCTTTCGGCTGCCGACCGGCGGCAAATCCACACGCTCCTCAAAGACCCTGCCTATGCTGACCTAGAAACCTTCAGCCGAGGTAAAGAGCCGGATCGCCGCTTGGTCATCCGCCGGGCTCCGCGCCGGGGTAAGTGAGGGCGCAGCTAAGGGATCTCTCGAGGAAAATAGGGCTATGCTGAAGCCAATTCGTCTATCCGAGCTGCGGCAGCTGCCTGGCCCAACCCAGGAGCTACGGTTTCGGCAGTTTTTCGCTGGCTTTGAGAGCCTGACACCGGTGGAGGGATCCCTGCGGGTCAGCCACCGAGGACACTTTGTTGAGGTAAGGGCCCAGGCCCGCACCATCGTGACTCTCACGTGTCACCGCTGCTTGCAGCAGTTTAACCACCGGCTGGAGCTAGATGTTGAGGAGATCATTCTCATTCGCGAGCCCAACTCTGGCCCTCCACCCCTGGAGCTGGAACTGAAGGAGGAAGAGGATCTGCTGGAAAGCTTGCCCCCCAACGGTGAGCTGGATGTGGAGGACTTGATGCGCCAGTACCTGCATTTGGAGATGCCCACCCAGTTGCCCTGTCGCCCCGATTGCCCAGGTATTGTGGTGGAGTCGGCTGCGCCGGCAGGGGATCCCCGCTGGGCGCCCCTGGCAGCTCTTCTCAAAGAGATCTCCTAGAAATACCGCTTCATCTGGATCCGGAAGCGGCCTTTTTTCGTCTCAACCACCTCTTCAATTTGCAGCCGACCCCGGCCGCGGATAGCAATCCAATCCTGAGGGCTAAGGAGGTAGCTGGCTTGGGTAACTGGCTTCCAGTTGACTCGTACTTCTCCCCGCTGGATCTCTTCCACCATTTTGCTGCGGGAGATGCCGAATCCTGCGGAAGCCACTGCGTCCAAGCGCAAAGAGGCTTCCACACTGGTAATGGACTTTACCCGCGGCGGCTGCACCTTTAATTGGCTGAGAGGAATGGAGCTAACCTTGACTGGCACACTGCGCACTTGCTTCAGGTTGAGGCTGAGATAGTCCACCAGTTCAGGTACCACGATAGCCTGCGCACCTGCTTCTCCAACTGCGAGAATGTCTCCTACCTTTTCGCCGGCAACTCCTGTTGCCAAAAGGGCTTCTAAAAAGTCGCCGTGAGTAGCTGGGTCGAAGAGAAAGTTCCCCTGAATTTCAATAGCCGCTAGCGGGATCCCTGCTGCCTCCACACCAACCTCGGGGCGAGCCAGGGCCAGGCGCTGGCGCTCTGCCTGGGCATAGCCTCCCCAGGCCACCACCTGCAGTTCGGCTAGCTTGTTCAATCGGCTTTGGACGGCGGCAATCTCCGGCGGCGAGAGAAAATCGCTGTAGACCACCTGCCAGGTTTTCAGGGCCTGCTCTCCTAGGTCTAGGATGCGCGCCAAGGTTTCTCGATACTCCGCTCCTTTCAGTAGTTCGGCTCTGGGCAACATGGTGGGGCGCTTCAACCCTTGCGGTTCTGTTCCGCTTGCTACATGCTAAGCTGGATTAGGGTCCTGGCGGGCGTAGCCAAGTGGTTAAGGCAGAGGATTGTGGTTCCTCCACTCGTGGGTTCGAATCCCATCGTCCGCCCTCTCTACTCGCAGCTTAAGACCAGCGTGCCTACGGCGTCGATGCTGCCGGTCCAACCGGCTTCAATCACCACGGTAGCCTCCGGCATCTCCACAATCGCCGGCCCACACAGTTGAAACCCCACCCCCATGTGCCGCCGATTGTAGACGGGCACCGGGCGCATCCGGCCCCCAAACCAGGCCTCTCGTTTCCCCTGGAGGGGATCCCCCGGCAAGGGTGGGGGGGCCTGCAGAGGGACACGAGGCAAGGCCTGCACCGCCCGTAGGCGCAACTGGATCACCTCCACCTCTTGGTCAGGATCCTGCCAGCCGTAGCGCTGGCGGTGGGCTTGGTGAAACCGCTGCTCGAGGAGGGAAACCGGATCCGATAACTGGGCTGGGATCTCCAGCTCGAAGGACTGGCCGCGGTAGCGCAGATCCAGACTCAAGGAGAGCTCCGGCTCTTGCAGGTCGGCTTGTGCCTGGCGGATGAGGGGCTCAGCCCACTGAGCCAGAAGGGATCCTCCCCCCTCCCCCTCTAGCTGCCGCAGCGGCTGCAGGACGGCCCGCCGGTAGTCCCGCCGCAGATCGGCCAAAGCCATGCCCAGCGCCGAGAGGACACCGGCAAAGGCCGGGATCAAGATGCGGCGGATCCCCAGCTCTTCTGCTAGAGCACAGGCATGCATGGGCCCAGCTCCGCCAAAGGCCAGCAGGGCAAAATGGGCGGGATCCAAGCCTCGCTCCACGCTGATGACCCGCAAAGCCCGTGCCATGGCCACATTGGCTAGGGTGCGAATGCCAACGGCCGTCTCCTCCAAACTCAAGCCCAAGGGCTCCGCGAGCGTTCTGAGGGCCTGGCCAGCCAAGTCTCGCCGTAGGCAAACGGCATCCCCCAGCCAGCCCCCATCCGGCAGGTAGCCCAGCCAGAGGTTGGCATCGGTTACCGTGGGAGCCGTTCCCCCCCGACCGTAGCAGGCCGGCCCAGGGTTGGAGCCGGCACTTTCCGGCCCCACCTGCAGCCCGCCCCCGGGTAGCAGGGAGGCCAGGGATCCGCCCCCAGCACTGACCGTGTGGATGTCGATCTGGGGCTGCTGCACCGGCAGGCCGCACACTACCGCTGACGGGGTAACCTGGGGGATGCCATCTTGAATGAGGGCCACATCGGTGCTGGTCCCTCCCATGTCCAGGCTAAGCAGATGGGAGCAGCCACTCAGCTGGCCCAGGTAGGCCGCTCCGTAAACGCCGCCCGCCGGCCCCGAAAGCAGCGCCACCGAGGCGTGGGCTGCTGCCTGGGCAAGGGAAGTGACGCCGCCGGAGGATTGCATGATCAGGGGTTCGGGGATCCCTCGCTGCCGGCACCCCTGGGCCAAGCGGTGGAGGTAGCCCGCCAGCGCTGGGCTGAGGTAGGCATCAATGGCTGTGGTGCTGAAGCGCTCGTATTCCCGAAACTCTGGCGCCACCTCGCAGGAGAGGGAAACATGCAAGCTGGGAAAGGCCTGTCGCAAAGCCGCCCCCAAGCGCTGCTCGTGTTCTGGATAGAGGAAAGAAAACAGAAACCCCACCCCCACGGCGCGGATCCCATCCCGCTGTACCCGCTCCCCCACTTCCCGGACTACGCGCTGGATCTCCTCCTCAGTTAGCGGCTCGACCACGCCACTGGCGCTGCAGCGCTCCTTCACCTCCAGGCAGTGGTGGCGGGGCACCACCGGCTCCGGCTTGGGCTGAGTGAGGTCGTAAAGGGAAGGACGGTTTTGGCGGCCAATGGCCAGCACATCCCGAAAGCCCGCCGTGGTCAAAAAGAGAGTGGGGGATCCCTTGCGCTCCAGGAGGGCGTTGGTGGCCACGGTCATGCCATGGCAGAACACGTCCACCTCAACTGGGCCCAGCTTGTCCAGGGCAGCGAAGACCCCCTCTTCCGGGCTAGGGGTGGAGAGGACCTTGGCCGTCCGGATCTGGCCCTCCTGCAGCAGCACCAGATCGGTAAAAGTGCCTCCCACATCGATCCCCAGGCGGGTCGGGATCCCTCGTTGGCTGCCGACAGTGGACATGACTCGTGGGCGCAGGCTAACCCCTCCCTAGCTCTTTGACTCGGCTTCCAGGGGCTGTTCCTCCTTCTGCACAAGCTGACGGAAGGCCGGCTCGTCCAAGCGGTAGTCCCGCTGCTCGATGAGATCCCGGTCAGTAGAGTAGATGGTGTCCGCTTCCTGCACCACCTCCTGGCGGCGGAAGTGGCGGGCAAAGTCGAGCTTGCGCCGCAGCACCTCCGAGGGACGCTGCAGTTGCTCTTGCCAAAACCGCCGAATGCGATTGCGGCGCTCCACTCCCTGGTTGCGGAATTGCAAGGTCAACCAACGCACCGTGGGCACGGCCAAAAACAGCGTGCCGTAGAGGAAGAGGAATCCAATCAGCGGGTAGATAAACGCCAAAAAGGCGTTGCTCCCAGCGGCAGCGGCCACCTCCTCCCGCGCCCCATAGAGAATGGCCGCCAAGAAGAAATTGAGCACACCCAAGCCGGCGGCTAGGGCCAGCTGCCCAGGGGTGGCGCGGCTAAACACCCAAGGTTTTTCTTGCAACACCTCGGGAAACCGCTGCCGTGGGCCTTCGGCGGCCGTTACCTGCAGCTCTGGAAAGCGATAGACGATATCTCCCTCCTCGCTTACCTCCGGCTGGCCGTCAAACTTGAGCAAAATGGGCAGCATGTAGTCTTCGTACTCCAGGGCGGGGGATCCCGGCTCCACATCCAGGTAGGGCAACACCTGCTCGGCGGCAATGACTCCCCCATTGGCACGGATGAGCTGGCCGATGAGGGCATAGCGTTCTTCTTCCAGGTTGGCATTGGGATCCCCGTCGCCAAACAGGAAGCTGTAGACCGCCTCGAGAAAGTTCATCTCCGACTTTTCCTGTCGGGGTTGCGCCTGACCGGAATAGCTCTCGTAGGGACCCCAGAAGGGGTTGCCTACCCACAGGTCGGGAACGTAGAAGAGCCCCACCCCTCCCGAGCGGCTGCGGCTATCCTCCTCACGGCTGCTCCTACTGCTCTGCAGAGCCATCAGGGCCAGAGTAATGAGGACAATTGACACTACCAGCAGGATGCCAAAGGAAATGCGCAGGCCGTAGAGAAACCCTCCCCAAAGCCGGCGCCGCAGGGCTGCCAGCCGGTCCTGTTGCTCCTTGCGCTGGAGAATGCTGCGAAAGTCGGGCGGGAAAACGTAGGCGATCTCTCCCTGCCGCGAAACCTGAAGATGCCCCCCTGCCTTTTGGGCCAACTGCAGCAACTCTTGCTTGGCCTCCTCTAAGGCCAGGCCTGTGGTGGAGGCGATGTCTCCCAGCGTAACCCGCAGGCCCAGCCGCTCTACTGCCTCCATAACCAAAGTCTGTGCCGCCACCGTCAACCTCCGCTTCTGCCTGCTGTTAACCCGCCAGCTCCCTGTTTCCAGTATCTCTCCTGTGCTGGGCATCGGCGAGAAGATTCCCTCTTGGCAGCCGCTAAGCTAGGGCAGCCAGGCCAGGGTTGCCAGCAAGGCCGAGAGGATTCCAATCAACACCCAATTCAGCCGTTGGGTATTCACCAAGGGAGCGGCCTGGGAAGGGAGGGGAGGGGGGGACGTGGGCCGAGATCCCCGCGGGCGAGGGCGTTCATAGACTAGAAGTCGGCTTTCGGGCTTGGCCTCTTCCAGGTGGCTGAGATCGGGGATTTGGATCGACCACTCCACTGGGCGGCGTAGACGGGGAGCCTGCCAGATGCTCAACACATAGCGCGCCTGTTGGGCAAGCTCGGGATCTGGACTATATAGCAAGCTCTGCACTAGGCGGACGGCCTCCTCGGTTTCTCCAAGCGCCTCCTGGGCTAGGGCTTGCCAGAGCCGCAGCTGGCCTGCCTGGGGATAGCGACCTTGGGCCTGTTTGGCCTCCTCCAAAGCTTGCCGGTATTGTCCCCGCTCAAAGCTGGCTTGAATTCGGGCCAGGTATTGGGGCAAGGGCAAGTCTGGGGCCGGGATCGACTCGGAGTCCACGCAGCCTCCCTAGGTCAGCTTTTGTTCCACCCCAAACCCCACCAGGAGTACCTCCTGCAGCGGCTGGCCTTGAGGTGGGCGCCGGTAGTTGAGGATCTGCCGCAGGCGCAGGCGGGGGTTGAGCAGGGTGATGGTATCTACGGAAACAACGTGGGTGTAGGTGGTGGTCATCACCAGTTGCAGGGATCCCGGATCAAAGCGGAAGTCGGCCACCATGGGCCGCTCTTCCTCATAGGCGCGATCGCGCAGGTAGTCGCCTTCCAGCCCGCGGGGGCCCTCTCGCCGGGGCACAAACAACATGTTTAGCTCTTGCCCGACCTCCTCCCCCTTTTCGGAGACAGTCTCAAAGGCAAGGTGAAAGCCCAGGAAGCCGTCGACGCCGTGGTTGGGGTAGTTGTTGTCGGCCAGGACCTTCTCCTTGAGCTCAGGAGTGAGGGTGCGAATGGTGAACTCGGTGCGCGAGCGCTCCACCTCCCCTCGATCCAGGTAGTGATAGGTACGCTCGGTGTGCCAGGCGCCAATACAGCAGTTAAAGAAGTGGTGAAACTGGTGGAGGGCGTTCATGCCAAAGGGCTCGAGAGCAGGGCTGAGTTGACACCAAGCCCGATCCTAAACCGAATCGAAGACAAACAGGCACCCCAATCCCTGCAGCAGATGCCTCAGGTGGGGATCCCCTGGGCCACGGACAAAGTTGCCCCCAGCAGTTCCAGAGCCCGCTGCAACTGGCGATCCTCAGGGCCGCCCAGGGTTTCTGCCGTTAGGGGAACGGGGCCCTCGCCCACCACCACATCGGGCTGGATCCCTTGGCGGTGAATGTCGCGGCCGTTGGGGGTGAGGTATTTGGCAGTCGTCACGGCCAGCCCTGAGCCATCTGCCAGCTCCATCAGGGATTGGATCAGCCCCTTGCCGAAGGTGCGCGTTCCCACCAGTTGCGCCCGCCCGCTGTCCTGCAATGCCCCCGCCAAGACTTCGCTAGCGCTGGCACTGCCTTGATTGACCAAAACCACTAGCGGCGCCTGGGTGAGAATTTCGCCAGTGGCAGGAATGCCCTCTAGAATGCCGTGGCGATCCTTCACCAGCACGATGTTGCCTTTGGGGATCCAAAAGCGGGCAATCTCAATGGCCGCCTGCAGTAGTCCTCCGGGGTTGTTGCGCAGATCCAGGAGGTAGCCCCGCACCCCTCGGGCTTCTGCCGCCTGGATAGCCTGGCGCACTTGAGTGGCTGCATTGCCGTTGAACTGGCTGAGGCGGATGTAGGCCACCAATCCCTGGGGCAGCTCAAAGAAAGCCGTGCGCACCGGGTTAATGAGGATTGACTGCCGCACCAGCTCCACCTCCCAGATGCGCCCCTGCCGCCTTAGCCGCAGGCTAACGGTTGTACCGCTAGGGCCGCGCATGCGCTCTGCCACCTCGTCCAAGCTCAGCCCCGCCACTGGCACCTGATCCACTGCCAAGATCTCATCCTGGGGCTGGATCCCGGCCCGCTCGGCAGGGGTGCCCTCCATGGGAGCAATAACCCGCACCGCCCCCTGCTCGTCGATGGCAATCTGCAGGCCAACACCGCTCAGCTCGCCGGCAGTAGAGGTCTGCAGACTGAGGTAGTGCTCCCGATCCAAAAAGCGGGTGTAGGGATCCCCCAGGGTGGCCAACATCTCTTCAATGGCCCGATAGGTTTCCTGACGATTCTTCAAGGGCCGCGCCAGAAAACGCTGCCGCACCTGCCACCAGTTTTGTCCGTTAAACCCCGGATCCACGTAGGCCCGATCCACATAGGCCCAAGCCTGGGCCAGCAGTTGCTGCTCTTCTCCCCAGCGGCTGGCCTGAGCTTGGTAGGCATCAGTGCCTAAACTTGCCCAGAGCAGGCACCCCAGCAGCAGAATGCGGAGAACCCAGCGGATCCCCCACTCTTTCTTCTTTGGCTTTGGCGCAACCATAGACGGCAAGACGCTAAGAAAAGTTAAGGAATATGAACAAGACGCAATATCGAAACCTGTTTTGCCAGCGAGAATGCGGATTCCTGCCCCCGAGCTGAGCCTAACTTAAGGAAGTCGTTAACAAATTGTGTTACAGTGCTGGTTGAGGTGGGGCTGTCCTCCACCGTGGAGTGACTTTCTCCCGCCGGGGAGATACCGAGAAATTGGAAAGAAAGGTACCATGGGCAAAGTTTACGATTGGCTAGACGAGCGGCTAGAGATTACGCCCTTCGTCGACGACGCAACCGGAAAATTCATCCCGCCGCACGTTAACATCTTCTATTGCCTTGGCGGCATCACGCTGGTGTGCTTTCTCATTCAGTTTGCCACCGGCTTTGCCATGACGTTTTACTACCGTCCGACGGTGGCCGAGGCCTTTGAGTCGGTCAACTACATCATGACCCAGGTCAACTTCGGCTGGCTGCTGCGCTCCATCCACCGCTGGAGCGCCTCCATGATGGTGTTGATGATGATTCTGCACACCTTCCGGGTTTACCTGACCGGTGGGTTTAAAAAGCCCCGCGAGCTGACCTGGGTAACTGGCGTGATCTTGGCGGTGCTGACGGTTTCTTTCGGGGTTACGGGCTACTCTCTGCCCTGGGATCAGGTGGGCTACTGGGCAGTCAAGATCGTCTCGGGAGTGCCCAGCGCTATCCCAGTGGTGGGTGATGCCCTGGTTCAGCTTATCCGCGGTGGCGAGGCTGTTGGCCAAGCTACCCTCACTCGTTTCTACAGCTTGCACACCTTTGTCCTGCCTTGGCTGACGGCGGTCTTCATGACCATGCACTTTTTGATGATCCGCCGCCAGGGCATTTCTGGACCCTTGTGAGCCAGGGCTGGTTGGATCCCCTACTTTCCCTTACTCAACTCTTTTGCCCCAGATAAGGAGAACTGCTATGCCTCTCTCGAAGCAAGCGCTGGCAACTGAGGTTATTACACGCAAAGTTGACCTGGACAACCCCAAAGTTTTGGCCAAGCTGAAGAAGAACATGGGCCACATGACCTACGGGGAGCCCGCTTGGCCCAACGACTTGCTCTTTATGTTCCCGGTGGTCATCCTGGGCACTATTGGGGTGATTGTCGGTCTGGCGGTCATGGATCCCGCGGGTGTAGGCGAGCCGGCAGACCCCTTTGCCACGCCCCTGGAAATTCTTCCCGAGTGGTACCTCTACCCTGTGTTCCACATTTTGCGCGTTGTTCCCAGTAAGCTGCTGGGCATTGCCCTGATGTTGGCTATTCCCGTGGGCCTCTTGTTTGTGCCTTTCATTGAAAACGTCAACAAGTTCCAGAACCCGCTGCGCCGTCCAGTGGCAACGACGGTGTTTTTGATTGGCACTTTGGTAACCCTGTATCTAGGCATTGGCGCCACTCTGCCGCTGGACAAGTGGGTTACCCTGGGCCTGTTCTAGAGAGCCGAATATTGATAACTCTAGGTGCAGCAGGCTGATGGCCAAGCTGCACTTTTTTTAGGGGAACTTTCCCGGGGGACTTTTCGGCAGACCTTGGGCAAGGGGATGGTAATATCGCTACGCACTCCTCTTGCGGGGATCGCCCATGAGCGTTTCTTCTTCTGCTGCTCAAACCTATCGGATTACTGCCCTAGCCGGCGATGGGATCGGCCCTGAGATTATGCAGGTGGGTCGGGCAGTTTTGGACGCCGTTGCCGCTCAGATGGGGTTTTCCCTCCAGTGGCAGGAGGGCCTAATTGGCGGAGCAGCCTACGAGGCCACGGGGGATCCCTTGCCCCCGGAGACTTTGAAAATGGCCCAGGAAAGCGATGCCGTTTACTTGGCAGCAGTTGGCGACTTTAAGTACGATACCCTGCCGCGCCAGAAGCGACCGGAGCAGGCTTTGCTGGGCTTGCGGGCCGGCTTGGGGCTATTTGCCAACTTGCGCCCCGTGAAGATCTTCCCCCAACTGGTGCAGGCCTCTTCCCTAAAGCCGGAGGTAGTTGCTGGGATCGACCTGGTGGTGGTACGCGAGCTCACCGGCGGCATCTACTTCGGTCAGCCCCGTGGGATCTTCGTCGATGCCCAGGGGTCCCGCCGCGGCGTCAACACCATGGCCTACAGCGAGGCCGAGGTGGATCGTATTGCCCGCGTAGCTTTTGAACTGGCCCGCAAGCGACGGCGCAAGCTTTGCTCGGTGGATAAGGCCAATGTGCTGGAGGTGTCGCAACTGTGGCGGGAGCGGGTTACCGCCATTGCCGCCGAATACCCTGACGTAGAGCTTTCCCACCTCTATGTCGACAACGCGGCCATGCAGTTGGTGCGCTGGCCAAAGCAGTTTGACGTCATCCTGACAGAAAACCTCTTTGGGGATATCCTCTCCGACGAGGCGGCCATGCTAACTGGCTCCATTGGCATGTTGCCTTCTGCCTCTCTGGGAGCTACCGGCCCAGGCCTCTATGAGCCAGTCCATGGCTCAGCTCCGGATATTGCCGGCCAAGACAAGGCCAACCCCATTGCCCAGGTGCTTTCTGGGGCAATGCTACTGCGCTACTCCTTGGATCAGCCCCAAGCTGCTGACCGCATCGAACAGGCCGTCGAGGCGGTTTTGGCCCAGGGCTACCGCACCGCCGACATCTACTCGGAGGGGATGACCCTGGTCGGCTGCCGGGAAATGGGGGAAAAGATCCTGGCTGCCCTGGCTCAGCTGCCCGCCTCCTAGCAGGTGTCTCTCAGCCGTTGAGAGCTGGCCCCCTAGGTAAAGCGATGGCTAAGCTGGATGGGGTCGTGGACAGTGATCTTCTTCTTGTGGATAGAAATGTAGTTTTTCTTGCGCAACTCTCCCAAGAGACGGGTAATGGTGACGCGGGTTGATCCGATGGCTTCGGCAATAGCCTGGTGAGACAGCTTGAGGTCGATGGTTACGCCATTGGGGCCAGGCACCCCGAAGTCGCGGCAGAGGATCAACAAAAAGCTAACTAGGCGGGAGGCCATGTCGCGGTGGGCCAGAGTTTCAATCATCATCTCTGTCTGCAGGATGCGGGAAGCCAGGCTCTTAAGCAGCAACATGGCCAGCTCAGCGTTCTCCCGTACAGACTTTTCCACCTGTTCGATGGGCAGAGAAAGCAGCTCGACGCGAGTAAAAGCTACGGCGTGATAGAAGCGGTCGGAGCGCTGCCCGGTAATGAAGGAGAGCACACCAAAAATACTGTTCTCCCGCAGGAGGGCAACGGTAATTTCTTCCCCCCTTTCGTACACCCGCGAGAGCTTAACCGCCCCTTTGACCAAAAAGTAAACCCGCTCCGCCGGATCGCCGGGGAGAAAAATGGTCTTGCCGCGTTCATAAGTCTCGATAACCGGAGGATGGCGAGATCCTCCTAACTGCTTAAAAGCTGCAATGAGAGATTTTTCTGCGACGGCCACCACGAGATTTGTCAACCTTTCAAGGTCAGTTTATCTCTAGGATCAACCCCTGAGGTTAACTTAGGGCACCTGAATCGAGCTGCCCACAACTCAGAGACTACCCTAAACTTAAGAGACTCTGCCTGGATATCTTTGTAGCCAGAGCTACGTTCCTTTGTTGCGACAAGGGAAGGTTGTATGGGGATCCCGCCGGCTGAGGTTGCTACTCCTTCTCGCCCTAGCCGTCAGCACTTTACGGTGCGGATGCCAGAGCCAGCCAGTCACCTCTTGGAGGTGGAGCTGCAGATTCGCGAAGTGGAACCGGAGGTGCCCCTGCGGCTGCGGCTGCCAGTGTGGACGCCGGGATCCTACCTAGTGCGGGAGCATGCCCGCCATGTACAGGAGTTTCAGGCCCTGAGCGAGCAAGGGAGCCCTTTGGCCTGGCGAAAGGTTGATAAAAACACCTGGGAGGTAGACCCACCTGGGTGTTCGGCGGTTACAGTCCGCTATCGGGTCTATGCCTATGAGCTGACGGTGCGCACCAACCATCTGGATCTCACCCACGCCTATTTCAATGGGGCGGCGCTCTTTCTCTACGTGCCTGGCCGCGAGCGGGAGCCCTATACGCTGACCGTGATCCCTCCCCACCCCGACTGGCGCATTGCCACCAGCCTGCGGCCCCTGGCCTCTCCTTCCCCAGGGGATCCTAGCGCTGGCCAGTCTTTCTTTGCTGAAGACTACGACGAGCTGGCAGACAGCCCAGTGGAAGTGGGCTTGCACCAGTTGCGCTCGTTTGCAGTGGAAGGGATCCCGCACTACTTCGTAGTCTGGGGAGCGGGCACCCTGAATTTGGATCAAGCAGTGGCCGATGCCGAGAAAATTGTCCGAACCACGGCAGCGTTTTTTGGCGGGCTGCCCTACGACCGCTACTGGTTTATTGTGCATTTGTCGGCCGGGGGATTTGGTGGCCTAGAACACAAGTACAGTGCCACCCTCAACTATTCTGGACTAGAGCTGCATCAGCCTCAGCCCTACCGCCGCTTTTTGGCGCTGCTGGCCCATGAGCTTTTCCATGCTTGGAACGTCAAGCGGCTGCGCCCTCTAGCTTTGGAGAAAATTGACTACAACCAAGAAAACTATGTGGACTGCCTCTGGTTCTGCGAAGGGGCAACCAGCTACTACGAAAATGTTATCTTGCTGCGAGCAGGGATCCTCAGTGCCAAAGAGTTTTTGCAGATCCTATCTGAGCAAATTAGCCGGCTACAGCGCACGCCAGGTCGAGTCGTACAATCGCTGCAGGAGGCCAGTTTCGATGCTTGGATCAAGCTCTACCGCCCCCACGAAAATAGCCTCAACAGCCAGGTTTCCTATTACCTCAAGGGCGCTTTAGTCTGCTGGCTGCTAGATCTGCACATTCGCCACCTTTCAGGGGGGCGGGGATCCCTGGACACGGCCATGCAGGATTTGTGGCAGCGCTTTGGCCGGTTTGAGAAAGGCTATACTTACCAGGACTTGCGGGAGGCCTTTGAGCGAGCAGCCGGTGTCGACCTTGGGCGCTTTTTTGCCGCCTACTTGGAAGGCACGGAAGAACTGGACTACGACACCTACCTCCATCCGTTTGGCCTCACCCTCAAGGCCCACTTTAGCCGCCCCAACCCTCCTCCCTACCTGGGCTTGAACTTCAACGGCGAGGGCAACCGCATCAGCGCCGTCGAGATGGGCTCCCCGGCTCAAAAAGCAGGCATCTGGGCTGGCGATGAGTTGGTGGCCTTGGATGGCTTCCGGGTAAGCGCCGCCACCTTGCCAGAGCGCCTGGCAGCCTATCAGCCCCACCAAACCATCTGTCTTAGCGTCTTCCAAGGCAATCAGTTAAAGCACTTTTGGATCCCCTTGGATCCGCCCCGCCCGGATGTGTACACCCTGGAGGCCTTGCCTGAGCTCACTCCCGCCCAGAAAGCGCTCCAACAAAGCTGGTTGGGATCCCTTCTGGCTCAAGAGTAAGCAGGAGGTAGCAATGCTTTAAAATCTTCCTAGCTGTTCACAACTCCTGAGTTAGGTTAAAGAAAATAGGATCAAGGGAAGATGACTCTGCTTTTAGGTCTTCTAATTGGATTGGCTATTGGTTTCTGCCTGGGCGTTTATACCTGTAGGCTCACTCAAAGAGCTAATAGTCAGTTACTGGATGAGATTCTAAGAAAGTTACAAGCTGATCTTGAGGGCTTCAAACTTCATATCTCAGAAAGTCTGTCCGAAAGTTACCAAAACTTCCTTCAGCATTTAGCATTTAGCTGAGTACAGAAGTCAGCTAGTTAAGAACATAAGTAACCAGCAGAATATCCTGAGCAGGCTATTAGAAAGTACAGAAAAAATTTCCCAGAATCTAAGCTCAAGTTCTAGCCTTCAAAAGACGAAGGAAACTAACGAGCGAACTGCTGGCGCTCGACTCAAGAGTTTGCCGCCAGGGACGATTAGCCGTGAACAGGTGAAAATAGGGGTATTTCTGTGGTCTAGGAACATAAGGATGAAGAACCTGATCCCATCTAGTAAAAAAGCCGATGCAGAAGGAGAACTCGATAACAAGCTGAACTGGATATCAAACCTTATGGGTCAGAGGTACTCGCTGATCGAGAAGCTTTACAAAGAAATTAAATCTGGCATTGGAGAAGAAAAGGCCTTAACTCTTTGCTTAAAAGGCAACTCCCCGGAAGTGATAAGTTATAGCTGCCAACTTGCTTCCACTCTACATA
>NZ_JANSJL010000006.1:18984-27785 GCF_047502745.1 Synechococcus sp. F70.1 | reverse complement strand
GGCAACTCCCCGGAAGTGATAAGTTATAGCTGCCAACTTGCTTCCACTCTACATACCTGAGGGTAAAGCTAAGCAAGTCTCCAGAGGCAATCAAGTTCCTATCTGGAGATTGGCTGGAGAGATATGTCAAACAGCAACTGATCAAGTTTGCTAGAGAGCAGGGACAGAAGATCGATTTTTCCTACATCGCAAATGCGGAAGTTACTTTGCCCGACGGTAGCGACTTTGAGATCGATCTCTTCTTCCACATTAACAACCGATTCTACTGGATAGAGTCGAAGACCGGCAGCTATAGAGACTGTATAGAGAAGTACTCTTGGCTCGCCTCCGAAATGGGTCTCGGCCCAGATCAAGTCTTTCTGGTCTTGGCAGATGTTGATCAAGAGACGAGAAGTAGGATCTACTCCTCCTATAATCTTTCAGCTATTAGTGTCGAGGAGGTTGAGTCTCTGCTGTACAGAATTGTGAGGAGGTAGGCCCAGTCTAAGCTACCACCTTGACAGCCTGCTCCATACACCACCAGGGATCCTCCGCAAAAGCCGGCATGGGCGTGCTGCCCGCCTTGCCCAAGATGGCCAGCCGAACTTCCCGATCCAGCCGGGATCCCGATCCGTAAGGATCCTCAGAAGGGGGCTCCAGTCTTTGCCCCAGAGGGGGCATTGCCATGATGCCCGGCTGCATGCCAGTAGTGCTGACCCAGATTTTGAAGCGATCCACCGCTGTCTCTGCCCCTTCGGGCAGTTGCATCTGCAGCAGATAGCGAGGGCCAGAGCCGACCAACACGCTTTCGCTGGGGCGCAGGCGAGTAGGAAAGTCCGGCTGGTAGGGATAGACCAAGCCGACGCTGCACTGCCGTTCGTCAAAGACTGTTACATAGACATGCACTGGGGTGAGAGCCTTATTGTGCAAGGCGATGGCGAGGTTGCGGCCTGCCTGGATTTGCAGCTGGCCTTGGGGATCCCGCGGCAGGGGTCTGACCTCGGCGGGCCTGGAGCCGCTGGCTGGCGTTTCCAGTTGCAGAAACTCCACTTCCAGGACATTGCTTAGGGCGTCGCTAGCCGGTTGCAGGTTGAGGAGGTTGTCGAAGGCGGCCACGTGCTCCAACAGCCGCACAAGCTTGCGGGGCAGAGCCTGCAGCTTTTTCACCGGGATGCGGAAAGCCGCCAGGGCCACGTCTTCTCCGCGGCGGTAGAAGTAATAGGTTGCATCCGGCAGCATCTCTACCCGCAGAGCCGCCGTTTCCGGTTCAGTGTAGGCCAGAAGTGGCGAGGCCGGCAGAGCCGCTACCAACTCGTCAACAGAGATCGGCACTTGGCTGGGATCTGCACAGGTGAAGGCCACCCGCAACGGCTGGAACCGGAAAGATGACATGGGCAATCCTAGAACTCGGCTCCAGAACCTCCAGATCGGCAGGCTAAGCTTTATGCTAGCTGTTGTCGCAAAGGCCTTTCCTAGCTGCTGGAGATCCTGAATTTGCAATTAAACTTAACACTCCAAAGAAGGGAAAGGGAAGCCAAAATCCTGTCTGCAAGTGATCCCGCAATGGTCTATCCTTAGATCCGGGTGTCGGGTTTGTCGCTGGAGCAAAGCTGACGCCGTTTTCGAAGTCATTGATGGAGACCCATGTTTAGCAAATCCTTTTCTTTGCAGAAAGCGCTGGCAGCGGTGCGTCGGCGGCTGTTGATTTGCATCCTGGCGCTGGGGCTGGCTGGGTTTGCTGGGTGGCCGGCCCTGGCAGCTAGGCAGATCCCTCCGGTACCCCTGTCGCCAACTGAAACCATTACTTTTACCGAGGCGCAACTGGCCCGCGGCAAGCAACTTTTTAACAAAACCTGTGCCCAGTGCCATGTGGGGGGTCAAACCCTTCCCAACCCAGATGTGACCTTGAAGCTTGCGGATCTGGCGGGGGCAACACCTCCTCGCGATAACGTGCTGGCAATCGTGGACTACATCAAAAACCCAGTCACCTACGACGGGGTAGAGTCGCTGGTGGAATACCATCCCAACACGCAGCTCTTAAGCGAGTATCCCCGCCTGCGCAACCTTACCGAGGAGGATCTGAAGTTAATTGCTGGCTATATCTTGGTTCAGGCCAAGACGGTGCCCGGCTGGGGCGGCACCAAGAGCGAATCCCACAGTGACCTTTCGGCCTATCTCTGATGCCTGGGCAAACTCAAGGGACCAAGCGATGGCGGGTCCCTCAGCGGGCCCGGAGGTGGGCGGGGATCCTGCTCCTAGTTTGGCTGGGGTTGGCTAGCCCAGCGCCGGCCCGCGTGGATCCCTACGTGAGCCAATATCTGCGGGCAACTGGGCCGGTGGAGCTGCCCTGGGATGCGGAGGGACACACCCTTACCTTTACTCCGGAGCAGCTGAGCGACGGGAAAAACCGCTTTCAATCTGCTTGCTTGAACTGCCATGTGGGCGGCTCTACCCTGCCCGCTCCCAACATTTCTCTCTCGCTGAAAGACTTGCGCGGTGCCACTCCGCCCCGCGACACCATCCAAGCTCTTGTCGAGTACCAGCGGGATCCCCGCAGCTACGACGGCAGCAAGCCTAGCTACGGCTGCCGCCCTGTGCCCCCCTCTTGGATGGATGATGAGGCGCTGCGCAACCTAGCTGCCTTTATCCTGAGAGCCGCTCAAGTGGCCCCTGGCTGGGGATCCAACACCTTCAACTAACCCCGTCCTGCCCCCCGCCGGGGATTGGTGGTAGCCTAGGGGAGAGGGAAGGTTGAGGTCATGCTCCAAAACATCCGCTCCCTGCTCCTAGGGCTGTGGATCCTGGCCTTGGGGATTTTCCTGGTCCAAAACTGGGGATCGGCAGCGGTGGTTGTTGTAGCTGGACAGGCTGGCCCTGCTGTACCTCTGTCGCTGGTGCTCTTGATGGCCTATGGAGTAGGAGTGGGCTTGGGATTTTTGTACGTGGGATCCTGGCAGCTCCACGAGCGGGCGTTGCAGCGCCAGGCCATTCGCAAGCTCAATCAGCTCCTCGACCGGGTGCGCTTTTTGGAAGCGCAGCTACTTCCCCCCGACCACTATTTGCCACCAGATTTGCCGGATCCTGAGACAGGCCGCTATTCCTATTCCAATATCCCGCCGGAACGCATTCGCGATCCTGCCTCCGAACCCAGCGAACCTGAAGACGAGGCATCAACAGCCCCCAGCTGGCGGATTGTCCGGCGGCCTTACTCTGCTGAGGAGGAGGAAGAATGGGATTCCTAAACTGGTGGAGATCGTCTCCAGCCCCCGCCTCTGAGCCCGCCCCCCGCCCCGAACCCCAGGGGCAGAATAACTACCTGCTCATCGTGCTAGACAGTTGCCGCTTCGACAGCCTGCTGGCGGCTAAGCCCAAACACTTGCTGAAGCTAGGTCCTCTGGAAAAGCGCTGGAGCTACGCTTCCTGGACAGCTCCTGCTCACTACAACCTGCTCATGGGCCTGCTGCCCCATACCAGCCCCACCCACGTTTTTGCCTCCGAACACTACAAGCAGGAGTATTTGCGCTACAACGAGCGCCTCGGCACCCGGCAGCCGATTGAGTTCAAGCATCTGCTGCCTCACCTCTACTTGCCAACGCTCCTGAAGCACCAACTGGGCTACACCACCCACGCCCTGGTCTCCATGCCGGTGCTCAATCCCAGCACTCTGCTCAATCGCGACTTCGATTCCTACCGTCTCATGCCCCGGCACAACGACATGGCGGCTATGGTGGAGCAGTTGCGCTTTGATCCGGATCGCCCTAGCTTTTACCTGCTCAATGTAGGCGAAACTCACTATCCCTACGCCCTGCCCGATGAGGATCCCAGCGCGTGGCCCCACATTTCGGGGGTCAACGGGGTGCTCAAGCGGCTGGATGAAGGGAAAGAGGAGGGGATCCCTTTTTTCAGCGCCGCACAGTTGGAGGAGCTGCGGCAGCGGCAGATTGAGGCGGTGCGCTACTTAGACGGGGTCTTTGAGCAGCTGTTCGATCTGGTTCCCAAAAACACCTACATCACGGTTACAGCCGACCACGGCGAACTGTTTGGAGAGGGGGGCTACTTCGGCCACGGCCCCATCCACCACGAAAAGGTGTTGGAGGTGCCCTTTATCGAGGGCAAAATTCGCTAGGACAATGCCTATTGGAAGCTAGACCTCCTGGATCTCCTCCCGGCGAGTTTCGAGGGGGCTTTTGCCGAGGGAGGTCACCTTTGCCGTCAAGTCCAACCCCTCTTCGGCGGCCAACTTGGCGGAACGGGCCACCTCGTAGAGACTCTTCACCACGCTGCTGAGGGGGATGGCAACGATCACGCCCAGGATGCCCCCCAGCTGTGCCCCCGCCAACAGGGCAATCAAGATCCACACCGGGTTGAGGCCAATCAGCTCTCCCATCAGCCGGGGAGCGATGACCCGATCCTTGATCTGCTGCACGATCAGGGAGACCAGAACCACCTTGAGGCTGAGCCAAATGTCCTGGAAGGCCAGCAGCACTGCTGCCGCGCCAATACCAATGAAGCCCCCTACCAGCGGGATCACCTCCAGCAGGCCAATCAAGAGGCCAAACAAAAGCCCAAAGGGTACTCGCAGCAGCCCAAACGCTGGCACCAGCATCAGGGCCATCATGAACCCCAACACCAACTGGCTGATGAGAAAGTTCTGAAAGCTGAGCACCAGGGCTTCGCCGATGCGCGGCCCCCAGGGCTTGGGAAAGAGGCTGAGCAACCCCTGCCAAAACTGGCCCCCATAGAGCAGCATGTAGAAGGCCAACACCAAGACCAACACCAAGTCGACCACCTGGTTAAAGGTGCCTAGGAGGATGTCGAGGGATTGGCTGGCAATTTTCTCAGCACCGGCCTGCAGGCGGCTGAGGAGAGTGTTCACCAGCTCCGGCTGGCCAAGGTTGATGTTGCGCTCGGCAGCCCAGAGGCTAATCTGGCCAAGCCAATGTTGTAAAGTATCCACCCACTCAGGGATCCGTGCCCCCAACTGCACCACCTGCTTAGCCAGGAGGGGCACAACGGCAATCCCCACCAAAACCAGCAGCACCACCGAGAGGGCAAAGACCAAAGCCACCGCTACAACACGGTTGACCCGGTAGCGCTGCAGCGCCTGGACTGGGTAGTTGAGCAAAAAAGCCAGTACCGCCGCTGTCAGGATGGTGGCGAGCAGATGGCCAAACAGACGGCCCACTTGCAGGGCCAGCCAGCCGCTAATGACCATCAAAATCCAGGTCACTAGCAGCCGCTGCAAGGGGGAAAAGGAAAAGCGGTTCATGCCAGGGAGATCCCACCAAGCCTAAAAACCCAGGATGCTATATCCACTGTCTACGTAGATCACCTGGCCAGTAATGCCGCTAGCTAGGTCGCTGGCCAGAAAAGCTGCCACATTGCCCACCTCGAGCTGGGTGATATTGCGCCGCAGGGGAGCTTTCTCCTCGACCGCGTGCAGCATGGCATGAAAATCAGCAATGGCCGAGGAAGCCAAGGTGCGAATGGGTCCAGCAGAAATGGCATTCACCCGGATCCCGGCGGGGCCCAGCTCGGCTGCCAGGTAGCGAACGCAGGTTTCTAGGCCCGCTTTGGTGACAGCAGCCATGTTGTAGTTAGGCACCACTCGCACTCCCCCTAAGTAGGTGAGGGTGAGGACGCTGCTGCCGGATCTCAAGAGGGGCTTAGCGGCCCGGCAGAGGGCAATCAGGGAGTAGGTGCTCACATCCATGGCCAGGGCAAACCCCTGCCGCGAGATATCGCTAAAGTTGCCGCTCAGCTCCTCTTTTTTGACGTAGGCCAGGCAGTGAACCAGGATGTCGAGCTGGCCCCACTTTTGGGCCACTTCCTGAAATAGGTCGTTGATTTGCTGATCGCTTTGGACGTCGCAGGGAAGGAGAAAATCCGGCTGCAGGGGCTCAGTGAGTTGTTGGACTTTCGTCTTGAAACGATCCCGCTCGTCCGGCAAGTAGGTAACCCCCAACGTAGCTCCTGCTTTGTGCAGCTGCTGGGCAATGCCCCAGGCAATGGAGCGCTCGTTGGCAATGCCGGTTACCAAGGCTTTCTTTCCGGTCAGATCTAGCATAGGGAGACCAAGAAGTAGGGGTGGATGCTTATCCGTCGTTTAGCCGGGGTGGTAGGTGGAGGCCACGTGCAGTTCTTTAAGCTGCCTGGGCTCAACACCGGAGGGAGCGCCGGTGAGCAAGCACCTGGCCTGCTGGGTTTTGGGAAAGGCGATGACATCGCGGATGGAATCTTCCCCTGCCAGCAGCATCACCAGCCGATCCAGTCCGTAGGCAATACCCCCGTGAGGTGGGGTGCCGTACTCAAAGGCTTCTAGCAAAAAGCCAAACTTCTCCCGCGCCTCCTCAGGACTAAGGCCAATGATTTGGAAAACCTGCTCCTGGATCTCCCGCTGGTAGATGCGCAGGGATCCCCCCCCCACTTCCACGCCGTTCCAGACCAAGTCGTAAGCCTGGGCCCGCGCCGTCTTCAAGTCGGCCAAGTCGTCGGGGTGAGGGGCGGTAAAGGGGTGGTGCAGGGCTTCCAGGCGGTTTTCTTCGGCGTTGAATTCAAACATCGGGAAATCCGTAATCCAGAGGAGATTCAAGGCATTCTCCGGGATCAAACCCAGTTCATGGCCTAGATGCAGCCGCAGCCGGCCCAGCGACTCGTTGACCACGGCAGCCGGCCCTGCCCCAAACAGCAGCAGATCCCCTGGCTTGGCGTTGGTCAGCTGCCGCAACTGCTGTTCCTGCTCAGGGCTGAGGCTCTCCTTGAGGGCACCAATGGTGTCGAGGCTATCGGGACGCACCCGAATGAAGGCCAAACCGCCTGCCCCGTACTGAGTGACGAGCTTAAACAGATCTCCGCCCGGTTTGATGCGGGTGTTGGAGATCTGTTCATCGCCGCCGGGCACTGGCAGAACTTTGACGACTCCTCCCTGCTGCAGGGCTTTGGCAAAGACTTGAAAGCGGGATCCCTGAAACACCGCCGAAACATCCACCAACTCCAGCCCAAAGCGGGTGTCGGGCTTGTCGGAACCGTAGCGATCCATGGCCTCGGCGTAGGTCAGCCGTGGGAAGGGCCGGGGCAGGTCGATCCCTTTAACGGTTTTGAAGATATGGCAGATGAGCCGCTCGTTGAGCTCCAGGATTGCCTCCTGATCCATGAAGCTCATCTCCATGTCCAACTGAGTAAACTCCGGCTGGCGATCCGCCCGCAGATCCTCATCCCGAAAGCAGCGGGCAATTTGGTAGTAGCGATCCACACCAGCCACCATCAGCAACTGCTTAAAAAGCTGAGGCGACTGCGGCAGAGCAAACCACTCCCCAGGGTTGAGGCGGCTGGGCACTAGGTAGTCTCTGGCGCCTTCGGGGGTAGAGCGGGTGAGGATGGGGGTCTCTACCTCGATGAAGCCTTCCTCGTCTTCCAGAAAGCGGCGGATGGCCTTGATGACCTGGTGACGCAGTTGCAGGTTGCGCGACAGCCGCTCCCGGCGCAAGTCCAGGTAGCGATAGCGCAGGCGAATTTCCTCCCGCACCTCTTCCCCTTCTTCCCCGGAGACGCTGAAGGGAAGCTGCTTGGCCACCCGGCTAAGAATCTCCAGCTGCTCTGCATAAACCTCCACTTCGCCCGTGGCCAGGCGGGGGTTGAAGGAGTCGGCAGGCCGGGGCTGAACTGTTCCTGTTACCCGCACCACGTACTCATTGCGCACCTCCTTGGCTAGCTCGTAGGAAAGAGGAGTCTTCTGGGGATCGGCCACCAGTTGCACAATGCCGGAGCGATCCCGCAAATCGAGGAAGATCACGCCCCCGTGGTCGCGGCGGCGGTCAATCCAGCCGTAGAGGGTAACCGTCTGGCCGATATGGGCTGGGCGCACTTGGCCACAGTAGAGAGAGCGAGGCGGGCGACGGATGGCAGCAGGCATGGACGAGGTAAGAGAACGAGGGTCTGAGCCCCTATCATACAAAACTCAGCCCCCCTGTCTGGGAGCCCCTTCGGCTACCTGAACCCCCGCTTCGGCGGCAACCGTTTGGATGAGAGCGGGATTGGACACCCCCAGGGCACACTGTCTCGGCACCGAGCTGTTCCTCGGTACTGATTCCCATCCGCCAGCGGGCCTGCATCGCTACTTCCTCTTCGGCAACACCCCGAGGGCGAGCAACGCCAACGTGCTGACAGAGGTGGGCCTCACTCTCCTATTGCTAGTGCCTCGACTACACCAAGTGAGGTTGCTGGGATCCCTGTTTGGCGTCAGCGGTAGCCTGCTGGGGATGTACGCCAGCTACTCCCTCAACACGGCAACCTGACGACCTAGAAGCGGGAGGGACGAGCACCTCGGCTACTGCTGGCCTGACGCGGCAGTGCCTTGTTGACTCTTAAATCTCGGCCCATCCAAGTAGCTCCATCCAGTTCTTCGATAGCTTTTTGCTCGTCGGCTTCGTTTTCCAGCTCCACAAAGGCAAAGCCTCGCTTGCGGCCTGTCTCGCGATCTACTGGAATCTTGATTTGCTTGACAGTGCCGTATTCAGAAAAAACCAGACGCAGGTCTTCTTCACTGGCCTTGAAGGACAAGTTGCCGACAAAAATGGTCATAACCCTGCGAACTCCGAACTTTACCCTCTAGCGCTCAGTTCGGAAGCTCGCCTGGTTAGACCCTTGGCTTGATCCGAAACTGATGCCAACCCCATCTTAGTCCTAGCAGCAGCATTTGCAAACTCCCCCCTCCAAAATTTTCTGCAGACATCCCCGAGCCAGGAAATTCAGGATTGCAACCTTTGGGAAGGCTTGCCCCGCCCCAAGGGTTGACGTTGGGGAACACCAGGAGGGCGGGGATA
>NZ_JANSJL010000006.1:13199-18884 GCF_047502745.1 Synechococcus sp. F70.1 | reverse complement strand
AAGGCTTGCCCCGCCCCAAGGGTTGACGTTGGGGAACACCAGGAGGGCGGGGATAGAGAGCTGGTGTGGGAGCCACTTTCTCCAGCAGCAGACAGTGGCGCACGCTGTGGCTGTGGGGAGTGGTGAAGGCTTCGATGTGAACCAGTTTCCCTCCCAAAAGGGAGAGGGCCCGCTCTAGAACTTCGGCTTCGGCCTCGGTCCAATGGCCACGATAGAGGATGGCGCGTCCTCCCACCCTGAGTAGGGGCAGACAATACTCGGCACAGATCTCCGCTGCGGCCAGAGCCCTGGCCAGGGCCAGATCGTAGCTGCCACGTTCCTGCGGGTCTTGCCCCCAAACTTCCGCCCGCTGGGCCACTGCCCGCGCCTGGGCCAGGGAGAGCTGCTGCAAAACGCCTTGCACAAAGGCAATCTTGCGCTGGGTGCTATCTAGCAGGGTAAAGCTGGCCTGGGGTAGGGCAATTTGGGCCGGGATCCCTGGAAAGCCTGCTCCAGTGCCAACGTCGATGCCCCGCCAGGGCTGGGTTTGAATGACCTCCCACGGACCCAGCAAGCACAGGCCCCGCAGCGAGTCCCACAGGTGTTTTTCCCAGAAGTCGATGGGGTCAGTGATGCGGGTGAGGTTTTGGGTGCGGTTGCCGGCCATCACCAGGGGGTAGAGCTGCTGCAGTTGCCGTTGCTGGCGCTCCGTGGGTTGCCAACCCAGCTCTGCTAGCCACCTTGCCCACAGCGCCTTGAGCTCGGGGGGCTCCAGTGGAACCAGCGGGGTCTTTTCGGCTTTGGTCATCCTGGGAGGCTCAGCTTCAAGGCGGCAGGGATGGCTTTTTCGGCCCAACCCTTAAGCTCCTGGGTCAAGCCCTGCAAAGAGCGATCCGCCCCCAGCAGTTCCTGGTTTAGGCAAACCAACTCCTGCAAATCCAGCTCCTGGCAGGGGATCCCCTCCTCCAGCAAGAGGTTAATCGGCTGGGCCTGAGCCTGGAAAGGCTGACAGGCAGCCAACTCCAGCTCTACCTCCAAAAGCACCTGCTCCAGCCGCTCCACCCGCTCTTGCATCTGCGCCAGCAGGGCTGCTAGCTGCTGACAGCAGTGGTGAACCTGGCGGGCGTAGACTTTGAGGGGCAAGGCCAGCGGCAGCAAGGATTCGGACAGGAGCTGGACGAGGTGCTGGGCCTCCAGCTCTTCCAGTTGGAGGTCTTGCCAAATAGCCTGATAGGAGCGCAGCGCCTGGCGACAGGCCTCCAGGCGGCAGTAGCAGGGCTGTAGCACCGAAGCCCGTAGCTCCTGCAGGTAATCGGCCCACAGTTGTCCCACCTCTACCATCGAGCTGGGACGCAGAAAACTCCACCCCTGGGCCACCAGCCAACTGAGTACCAGGCCGGCCAACAGTTGGTTTTTTCGGCGTAGCAGGAAAGGGGAAAGCTGCTCTCCCCAAGTGGCCAGACCCAGCCAGATCAAGGCAGCTAAAGCCAAATGGGGCAAGCTGATCATTTCGGCCAAAAGCTGGGCGGAGCAGCGCTGGCGCAGCCTCCAGATCATCGCGGCGCCTAGGCTGTAGAGCCCTCCCCCCAGCAGCGGGATCACCGCTAGCCACGGGAGCGGTAACAGCTTACTCTCGCCCAGGGCCTCCCAACTGAGCAAGTACAAGGCCAAGAGAGCCAAAACCGCAACCCACCCCTGCTGGTGCTTGAAACGGCGGGCCAGCAGACGTCGGCGGCGACGTAGATAGGTTTGAAAGGATTCGGCAACGAGGGTGGACATAGGGATCCCTGGCGCTATGCCCACTGGCCTAGAGCGCTATCCTCATTCTGCCCGCTTTCAGGCCTGGCCGATGGCAAACTCTATCAGGGATCCAGGGGGCGGTTTTGCCCCAAAAGCTCCTCTGCGAGAAGTTTTCCAGGGTAGATGCCTGCAGGAAAGCTCTCTGTCCTTGCTACGATGTTATCCCCAGCTAATCTCTTGGCCCTGCTGTTCATCCGGCCCTAGGTTTTCCGGCTCCCCCTCAAGGTGCAGCGCCAGATGATCGTCATTCTCGACTTTGGCTCCCAGTACTCGGAGCTGATTGCCCGTCGCGTCCGTGAAGCCCGGGTCTATTCGGAAATTCTCTCCTACCGCACCACCGCCGAACAACTGCGGCAACTGCGGCCCCAAGGCATTATCCTCTCCGGCGGCCCCAGCTCCGTCTACGAGCCGGGTGCTCCCGCCTGCGACCCGGAGATCTGGAAGTTGGGGATCCCCATCTTGGGCGTGTGCTACGGCATGCAGCTCATGGTGCAACAGTTGGGAGGCCGGGTAGAGCCCGCCCGCAAGGGCGAGTATGGCCGGGCCGCCCTCCATGTTTTGGATCCCACTGACCTGCTCACCAACCTGCCAGAAAACAGCACTGTGTGGATGAGCCATGGGGATGTGGTCACTGAATTGCCGCCAGGCTTTCACGCCCTGGCCGCCACGGACAACACTCCCTTTGCTGCCATTGCCGATCCCGTCCGTCGTCTGTACGGAGTGCAATTTCACCCCGAGGTGGCCCACTCCGAGGGCGGCGCTTTCCTGATGCGCAATTTTGTCTATCACATCTGCCGCTGCGAGCCCACCTGGACCACGGAGGCTTTTCTGGAGGAGGCCATCCGAGAGGTTCGCGCCCAGGTGGGCAACAAGAAGGTGTTGCTGGCTCTCTCCGGCGGGGTGGATAGTTCCACCCTGGCTTTCTTGCTGCACAAGGCCATTGGCGACCAGCTCACCTGCGTGTTCATCGACCAAGGGTTTATGCGCAAGGGCGAGCCGCAGCGGCTGCTGCGCCTTTTCCAGGAGCAATTCCACATCCCCGTCCACTATGTAGATGCTCAAGAGCGCTTTCTCCAGCAGTTGAAGGGGGTTACCGACCCAGAAGAAAAACGCAAGCGCATTGGGGCAGAGTTCATTCGCGTGTTCGAGGAGGAGTCGCAGCGGCTGGGTCCTTTCGAGTACCTGGCCCAGGGCACTCTCTACCCGGATGTGATCGAGTCGGCCAACACCAACGTGGATCCGGTAACTGGGGAGCGGATTGCCGTCAAGATCAAAAGCCACCACAATGTCGGCGGCTTGCCGAAAAATCTGCGCTTTAAGCTGGTAGAACCCTTGCGCAAGCTCTTCAAGGATGAGGTGCGGCAGCTGGCTCGCTCCTTGGGCCTGCCGGAAGAAATCGTTAATCGTCACCCCTTTCCAGGGCCGGGGCTGGCCATCCGCATTGTAGGAGAGGTTACCCAAGAGCGGCTGGAGATCCTGCGCGAGGCCGACATGATTGTTCGCCAAGAGATTAACCGCTCTGGCTACTACTCCAAGCTCTGGCAAGCCTTTGCCGTGTTGCTGCCAGAAGTGCGCTCGGTGGGGGTAATGGGAGACAAGCGCACCTATGCTTGCCCGGTAGTGGTGCGGTTGGTTACCAGCGAGGACGGCATGACGGCAGACTGGGCCAGGGTGCCCTACGACCTCTTGGCCACCATCTCTAACCGCATCGTCAACGAGGTTCCGGGTGTCAACCGGGTGGTCTACGACATCACCTCTAAGCCTCCGGGCACCATCGAATGGGAGTAGACGGGATCCCTAGCGAGGGCCTGCTTTCGGGAGAGAGTGGGAAAGCTGAGCCTGGGCGGCTTGGACTTCCAGGCGGGCCAAGGTTGTAGCGGCATCGGCCAGTTGCAGGGCCAAATTGGCACGGCTAATGGGATCCTGGGCTTTCCAGAGATCCTGTCCCAAACAGAACACTCGATAGCGGAAAGCTTTGATGGAGTGGGATGGAATTGCTTTAACGGTCATGGTTACAGCCTTTTTTCCACAGCAATGCGAGTGTTCAGCAGTACCCGCTCGGGCTCAAGGTAAGTGAATGTTACCAAAACAACTTCATCGACAGCCCTGATGACTACTGGGCAGGTGGCTTTTGGCGGTTCCACCCGCCCGTGCCGTACTCCCACAATGTATTCCCCAACGGGTAGGTCATCAAAGCCGGCGTCGGCGTAGATTAACTCGATGGTTTCTTCCCCAATCCGTTTCCCCTCCTGCTCCAAGAAGGCGACAAAAGGGATCCCCTCGATGGAAGTGAGGGCATTGTTGGCTTGGTTGCGAATCATCACAAAAATGTCGGCCATGGGCGGGATGCCCTCTCTCAAGGCTCCCCTCGCAAGGCTGCTGGAACAGGGCCCGACTAACTCCTAACTCTAGACCGGCGCAGGGACAAGACAGGCTTCCAACTTTTGCCGCAGCTTGGCCGTATCGAGGTGCTGGCCAATGAGCACCAACTGGTTTTTGGGCTGGCGAGGCCACTCATCGCTGCTGAGGGTGTAGCGTCGGCCGCTGAGGTGGAAGATATACCGCTCTGGGCTTTCTTCAAACCATAGGATCCCTTTGGCCCGAAAGACCGCCTCAGGCAACTCGTTGAGAAAGTTCTGGAAGGCGTCCAAAGAGAAGGGCCGATCGCTTTCAAAGGAGAGGGAGTTAAAACCCTCAACCTCGATGTGGCTGTGGTGCGAGTGGCCATGCTCATGGTCGTGTTCGTGGTCGTGCTCAGCGTCGTGGGCTTCCTCCTGGGGCAGGGAGCTGGGCTGAAATAGATCGGTATCTAGGATGAGCTCTAGGGGAACAACGCTGTTGACCGTGCGCAAGATGCGGGCATCTTCCTTGATCTCGCGGATGCGTTTTTCCAAGCGCTCAATTTCTGCCGCTTCGACAAGGTCAGTTTTGTTGAGGAGGATGACGTCCCCACAGGCAATTTGGCTGTAGGCTACGTCGCTGTGGAACAGATCGGGGGCAAAGTTGCTAGCATCCACCAGAGTGATAATCGAATCCAGCCGCGTCAGATCCCGCAATTCTGGTCCCAAGAAGGTGAGGGCAACCGGCAAGGGATCCGCCAGCCCAGTGGTTTCCACCACCAGATAGTCGATTTTGTCCGAGCGCTCCATCAGGCGCAGCACGCTGTCGACAATGTCATCGCGAATGGTGCAGCAGATGCAGCCGTTGTTCAGCTCCACCAGGTCTTCTTCACTGGAGATAATCAGCTCGCCGTCGATGCCGATTTCCCCAAACTCGTTGACCAGCACCGCCGTGCGCATTCCCTTTTGATTCCTGAGGATGTGGTTTACGAGAGTGGTTTTCCCACTCCCCAGAAAGCCGGTGATGATGGTAACGGGTAAGCCCTGCTTAGGCACTTCAAGGGTTGTGGTCATAGCGCGCTGCCAAAGTGGATGTCCTTCTTCTACCTTACCTGCGTCCGCAGGGGACTAGCTCCGGCGGCTAGGCCATGCAGTAAGCTAATGAAGGCGGTTAGGAAGCGGGTGCTATGGCTTTGCTGCCCTTTTGGCCGGAGCGGTTGGGGTTAGCCCTGCCGCTACCTCTTGTAACCTCTGCTTCTGAGAACAACCTGGGAGAGGGATCGCCACTGCACCTTTGGCTGGTTACCTTTTTAACGGTTTTTGTGGCGGAAATGGGTGACAAGACCCAGTTGGCAACCTTGCTTCTAAGCGCCCAGTCCCAGTCTCCCTGGGCCATCTTTTTTGGCTCGGCCAGTGCCTTGGTCACCGCCAGCTTGCTCAGTGTCCTGTTGGGCGGGTGGCTAGGTCAGGTGATCCCGGCAGCCTGGGTAGAGTGGGCGGCGGGAGTGGGCTTTTTAATGATCGGAGTCTATGTGCTGTGGCGGGAGTGGCAGAGTGCTCGCCTAGA
>NZ_JANSJL010000006.1:0-13099 GCF_047502745.1 Synechococcus sp. F70.1 | reverse complement strand
TTGGAACGGCCCTGTCCTCTAGGGCTGGATCCCTGGCGGGGAGCTCGCCCCTAAACCTGCTATTGTATTGCAGGGGTGGGCTGGAGCGGAGGAGTTATGAAATACCGACGGATTCTCCTGAAGCTAAGTGGCGAAGCCCTGATGGGGGATCGTTCCTACGGGATCGACCCCAAGGTTTTGAGTTTCATTGCCAACGAGGTAGCCACGGTGGTGCAAGCCGGGGTACAGGTGGCCATTGTGGTGGGAGGGGGCAACATCTGGCGTGGGCGCCAAGAGGCGGCTGCGCAGGGAATGGATCAGGCCTCTGCTGATTACGTGGGCATGTTGGCCACCGTCATCAACGCCTTGGCCTTGCAGGATGCTATTGAGCGGGCCGGGATCCCGACGCGCGTGCAGACGGCCATTGCCATGCAGGAGGTGGCAGAGCCTTACATTCGTCGCCGCGCCATTCGTCACCTGGAAAAAGGGCGGGTGGTGATCTTCGGGGCGGGTTCCGGCAACCCCTTCTTCACCACTGACACCACGGCAGCCCTGCGAGCAGCGGAGATCGACGCCGAAGTCATTTTCAAGGCCACCAAGGTGGACGGGGTTTACGATGCCGATCCCAAAACTCACCCCCAGGCCCGCCGCTACGATGTCCTCAGCTACCAGGATGTGCTGACCCGCGATCTGCGGGTGATGGATAGTACGGCCATTGCCCTCTGCAAGGAAAACCAACTCCCCATCGTCGTCTTTGACTTGACTACCCCTGGCAACATTTATCGGGCTGTGCAGGGGGAGCCCATCGGCACCTGGATTGGCCAAAGGAGTTCGGGGAGCAACGGGATCGACAAGCCTTCTCCCTAGGGCTTGCTCAGGGGAGGATATGATGATTTTGCTGCCGACAACCAAGGCAGGCTGGGGCAGGGTTTCCGCCATGGAAAGAGGAAGGCGATGACGGCTCAGGGGCCCAGGGATCCCCTCTCGTCCAAGCGCTCTGCAAAGCAAAGCGCTGAGGCACCCCTGGCTGCTGTGCAGCGCCTCCGCAAGCGTGGGAGCCAGCGTTTTTGGCAGAGCTTGATTTTTCTGCTGGTTCTATCAGGAGGATTGGGCTACTGGCGATGGCAGACCTGGCTTCAGCCAGTGGGGGGTTCAGAGCCAATCCAAGTAACGATTCAGCCGGGCAGCAGCAGCCGCCAGATTGGGAGACAACTCCAGCAAGCAGGGGTGATCCGCTCGGCGCTGGCCTGGGAGCTGTGGAGCCGCACCTTGGGGCGCAACTGGCTATTTCAGGCGGGCACCTACGCTCTGGATCCCAACCAAGACATGCTGGCAGTGGCCCAGCAACTGCGACAGGGCCGCATTCTGCAGCGGCGGCTCACCATCCCGGAGGGCTGGCGGATTCAACAGATCGCGGAGGCTTTGGCCGAGCGCAATTGGATCCCAGCCGAGGTCTTCATCGCCACGGCTCGTGTGATCCCTCCTCTCGATTGGCTGCCTCCCAACCTCAGCTCCCTAGAAGGCTACCTCTTCCCCGACACCTATTTCTTCCCTGCCGAGCAGCTGGAGGGATCCCTGCCGGATCGCCAGAAGGCTGAGCTAGTCATCAACGCTATGCTGCAGCGCTTTGCCGAGGTGGCCCTGCCCCTGTTTCGGCAGCATGCCACCCCTCTCTCGCTGCACGAGTGGGTCACCCTGGCCAGCATCGTGGAGCGGGAGGCTGCAGTGCCAGAAGAGCGGGCCCTGATTGCAGGCGTCTTTTTGAACCGCCTCAAAGTAGGAATGCCGCTGGCTGCCGACCCGACCGTAGAATACGCCCTCAACATCCAGCCAACCCCAGCCCGCCGTCTCACCCTTGCCGAGGTGCGCACCCCCTCTCCCTACAACACCTACCTCAACCCCGGCCTGCCTCCTGGCCCCATTGCCAACCCTGGCCTGGCCAGCCTGAGAGCTGTTTTAGAGCCTGAGGAGACCGACTACCTCTACTTTGTGGCCCGCTACGATGGCACCCACGTTTTCAGCAGAACCCTAGCAGAGCACGAGGCGGCCCAACGGCAAATTCTTAGCCAACCCCAGCAACCTCCTTCGCCAACAAGTCCCTAGCGATGGTTCGCAAGCCTTGGTTTAAGCTCCTGCAGCCGGATGTGATCGTGGATGGCACTGTCTTGCAGCTGCAGACAGAGGAGCTGCGGGCCTGGCAGGTAAGGGGCATCATCTTTGACGTAGACGACACGCTGGTGCCGAGCCGGCAGACGGAGGTGGATCCAGCAGTAGCGGCTTGGCTAGAGCAGTTGCGCCCCCACTTTCAGATTTGGCTAGTGAGCAACAACCTCAACCGCAACCGGATTCGGCAAATTGGTGAGCGTTTGAACCTACCTTTCATTCACGGGGCTGGCAAACCCTCGCGGCGCGCCCTGCGACAGGCTGTGGCGCACATGGGCTTGCCGGTCGAGGCAGTGGCCATAGTAGGCGATCGCCGGTGGACGGATATTCTGGCGGGCAACCGGCTGGGCTTGGTGACCGTCTTGGTCAACGGGGTCGGCCCAGGGAAACGGCAGCAAATTCTGCCAAGCTGACCCCTTGGCCCAAGTTTTTTGTAAAGTGACGAGGTAGCCGGATCCCCCCTTGCGGCCCAGTAGAAACCCCTCCCCCTCGTCAAATCTGCCCTGGAACAGGTAATGCCCATGCTGCAAAAAGCCCTGCGCTCAGTTTCCCAACGCTTAATACCCCATGGACGAAGTTGGTCGAGGAGCCTGCTGGCCGTGCCCTTGCTCGTTGCCGCTTCTCCTGCCTGGGGCCTGACCCCAGTGGCCCGTCCCGATCTCGCCAAGCTCAAACGGGCAGAAGTCATTGGGGTAGTTGACTCCAGCACCCTGGTTGTGCAAATTGAAGGGGACTTACAGGCGCGGCTGGTGCACCTGATTGGGGTCGATCCCTTGCCAGGGGGGATCAACCCTACTTGGACAGAGCTGCGGCGGCAAACCCCTCTGCCTATCTACGCTGCCGGCCAATACCTAAAAACGACTTTGCTGGGGCGCGAGGTGCTCTTAGAGCTGGATCCGGCCCTTGCTCCTGGGCCAACCCTGCCCGCCTACGTCTGGCAGGCCCACACCCTCATCAACCAGGAGGTGCTGTTTTTGGGGCATGGCCTGCTAGCAAGGCAAACGGATGGCCTCAAGTACGGACTTATCCTCAAGGAAGCTGCCAATGCTGCAAAGCAGCAGGGCCGAGGCTATTGGGCCCCCTACAGCCCCCGCTAGGGCTTCTGATTACTTTGCCTTATTGGTCGCATTATAGTGGTATCTCGAGGGGGCTCTTGGCGCCGCCAGCCAGCTCCTTGAGGATCCACACCGGCAGTTGGAGTTCTCTATGGCCGATGGATTGCCGTTTACCCTAGATCAGCTCCTCATCGTCCAAGCCATTGCCCAGGAGGGAAGTTTTCGTCGGGCCGCTGACAGTCTATTCATCTCCCAGCCGGCAGTTAGCTTGCAAGTGCAGAACCTGGAGCGCCAGTTGGGGGTAGTGCTGTTTGACCGGAGCGGGCGCAAGGTGGAGCTGACGGATGCAGGGCAAGTGTTGCTTCAGTACAGCGAGCGCATCCTCAAGCTTTGCCGGGAGGCCGTTCAGGCCCTGGCCGAGGTGCGGGAGATGGGAAGGGGACAGTTGGTCTTGGGGGCTAGCCAAACAGTAGGCACCTATGTGATGCCTTTTTTAATTGCCCAGTACCACCGCTACTACCCCGGCATAGCTGTGCAGCTCTTGGTGCAATCCACTCGGCGAATTGCTCAAAAGCTGGTTGACGGTCGCTTAGACCTGGCCGTAGTTGGGGGAGAGATCCCGTTTGAACTGCAGCGGCATCTGAAGGTAATTGCTGTGGCAGAGGATGAGTATGTCTTGGTTGGCGCCCCCGGCTGCACCCCTGCTGCTCCTGCTCTAGGCGATTTGGTGACGCTGCCTTTTATTACCCTGGATCCCCAATCCTCCACGCGGCAGACTATCGACCGAGCCCTGAGTCGCCACGGCATTAACCCTGCGCAGTTGCAGGTGCGGCTGGAGCTCAGTTCCATTGAGGCTATCAAAAATGCCATCCAGGCCGGCCTAGGGGTGGCTTTTCTGTCAATGGCGGCCGTGGGATCTGACTTGGAGCAGGGGCGGCTGCAAAAGCTGGAGGTGGAAGGGCTGCAGATACGGCGCACCCTTTGGCTAGCCTACAACCCCGAGCGCTACCAGTCGCAAGCGGCCACCCGCTTTCGCGAGGGTTTGCTGGGCTACCAGGACTGGCTAAAAACGCCTCCGCGCCACCTGCAGTTGCTGGCTTGAGCTGCAAAAGCAGGAGCTGTTGGAACGACTGCGGCTCTGAAAGTACTTGCCTTGCGAAGGGGACCAGAGGCCTTTGACCGCCTACCACCCCGCCAGAGGGATCCCCACCCCAGGCGTCACTTCCCCAGAGCAAACTAGTGAGGAGAGCCCACCCTGGTAGTTGCCGCCAAGCGAGACGACACCCTTCCCTCTTGGCATTGCCAGACCTAGGCAGAGGCAATCCCTGGCGCGCAGCTTCAGATCTTGCCAGGGGCCTACCTGCAGAGCAAGTCCTACCTTTCGGCGAGAGCTTCTGAGTACCACCCCTCCCCCGAGACAGCTATAGGCAGGGCCCGGTTTGCCAAAGGGGAGATGTCTATAAACTTAAGGGGTAGGTGGATTCTGGCAAGGCAGGAGTCTGACGGCAGGGAGGGCAGATTGGTGAGAAGACCCATCTGGCTACGGGGCGTGAGCTATGCCATCTATGGCTTTCTCTACCTGCCGATTTTGCTCATTGCCGTCTATTCCTTCAACCGCGCCCGCTTTGGCCTGGTGTGGACCGGCTTTACTTTCGACTGGTACCTGGCTCTCTTTCGCAATGCCGCAGTTTGGCAGGCAACGCAAAATACCTTTGTCTTAGCAGGGGCCAGCACCCTGGCTAGCACGCTGCTGGGATCCCTATTAGGCTACGGCCTCTACCGCTACCATTTCCCCGCCAAAAAGATGGTGCAGGGTCTGCTGCTTTTGCCAGTGGCCCTCCCCGATATCGTGATGGCCGTCGGCCTGCTGCTGTTTTACCAGCTGGTGCGCGCCTATACCGGCTGGTTTGAGCTGGGCTTGGGAACGATGATCTTGGCCCACGTCACCTTCCAGATTGCCTTTGTGGCCCTTGTTGTGCGCAGCCGCCTCCAGCTTTTGGATCCTGCCTTGGAAGAAGCTGCCTACGACCTCTATGCCAACACCTGGCAGAAGCTGCGCCACGTCACGCTGCCGCTTGCCCTGCCAGGGATCCTGGCTGCTGCTCTGCTGGCTTTTACCCTTTCGATAGATGACTTTGTGATCTCTTTTTTCACCAGTGGCCCCGAGAGCCAGACCCTGCCCATTTTGATCTACAGCATGGCGCGGCGAGGAGTGACGCCGGAGATCAACGCCCTCTCCACCGTGATCATCTTGGCAACCTTGGTGGCAGTGATGGGACTTCCCCTGCTCCGCCGCTCGCGCCAGCAACAATGCCGCTAGAGAGAGAGGGGCTACAGCGCGCGGCTAAGAGCGCTACCTAGCCCCTGGAAGGCGAGCCAAGAAATCAGAAAGTTGGTTACAAACACGCCCAGCAACGCTGTTACAACTGCATCCGTGGTGGAGCGCCCCACCCCCTTGGCCCCCCCACTCGTGGAAAGGCCCCAGCTGGAGCCAACGATGGCAATGAGAGCGCCAAACACCATCGCCTTCAAGCAACAGACGATTAAATCCCAAGCGGTGAGGAGAGTCTGCGCTGAGGTAAGAAAGACAGAAGAAGAAATGTTGTAAACCGAAGCGCAGATAATCATTCCCCCAACTAGCCCCGTCAGCAGGGAGAGGATGGTGAGCACCGGCAGCATGAGCCCCGCCGCCAACACCCGTGGGATCACCAAGTAGTCCACCGGATCGGTGCGCAACAGGTAAAGGGCGTCGATCTGCTCAGTGACCTTCATCGTGCCTAGCTCTGCGGCAAAGGCGGATCCCACGCGTCCGGCTAGGATTACCGCTGTTACCACTGGCGTCAGCTCGCGGGCAAGCGCAATGGCCAAAACCCCCCCAACTAGAGAAGAGGCCCCAAAGTTGAGGAATTCTCGAGCTACCTGGATGGTGAAAACGCCGCTAATCACCACCGCCGTAATCAAAACAATCAGCAGCGAGTCCAACCCCACCGCTGCCAGTTGCTCCAGGGTGTTGCGGCGGTGGATACGGCCCTGCAGGAGGTGTAGGATCACCTGACCAGCCAGCAGAAAACTGCTGCCAAGCCGCTGGAACCAATTCATGGGCCCCGCGCTACGCCTCAGTCACAGAGCTGCAGCTGCCGCACAACCGGATCTGGCTCGCAGATGAGCTCAAAGTTAATCACTCGCCAGCGCTGGGGGGATCCGCCCGCACCTTCGGGGAGCTGAGAGCTGAAGCTGACCGGCAAACCGTAGAGGCGGGGGGGGCCAGGGCGACGCGAGGATCCCTGGTCTAGGTAGGGGGTGAGCAAGGGGCGATAGCGCTCGGCAATGATAATCTGGGTGGCCCGCATCCCCTGCAGGCGCAGGCGATCCAGCTCCTCGTGGATCTCAAAGCGGATCCCATCGGGGTGGGTGTGTTGGCGATACCAGCGGCCTTCCCAGAGACGCCAGCGGCGCCCCGACTGCAGGTGAACCAGCTCCTCCTGCTCGGGATCCGCCTCAAAGGCGCCGTGACGAGGGCAAAGATAGGTATCGGTCAGGGTGAGGGCTGCAATGGTCTGCCGACAGTGGGGGCAGGGAATGCTGGGGCCGAAAATGGGATAGGAAAAGGCAACGGTCATAGGAAACCCCTGCGTGCCTGGGCAAATCGGCGGCTGTCCACAATTATAGAGGTTGCCTTTTGCGGATCTGGCCTCAGGGATCCCTCTGGCAAAATCCGCCGGAATCCTCTAGAATTGATGTAGGGAAAAGCCTGGGCGATCTCCCTTGAGGCTGCAGGTGGATCCCGCAGAGCCTCCGCGATAAGAAGGGGGAGTGGGTAACGCCCACTTTTTTGCTTTTTCAGAGGGAAGATGCCCCTGCTGCCAGCTCTGGCTCCATGGGCTGGGCTCTGGCTATTCCACCGAGTTGGCGATATTGGCTATGGTTCACCCCCTTATCCCCCAGCTGGAGAGCTTGGCCCGTCCTGTGGCTGCTCGGCTGGGGTACCAACTGGTTCAAATAGCCTTCCACACCAACCAGTATCCGCCGGTGCTGCGGGTAGATATCCGCCCCTTGGATCCAGAGCGGGAAACCAGCCATGCCGACTGCGAAGCCATGAGCCAAGCCCTGGAAGTAGAGCTGGATCGGGTGGATCTCATCCCTGGGCACTATGTTCTGGAGGTCTCTAGCCCCGGCATCAGCAACCTTCTCATCAGCGACCGTGACTTCACCGTCTTTAAAGGGTTTGCAGTGGAGGTGACGGTGGATCCCCCCTACAAGGGCAAAGCCGTCTGGTCAGGGCATCTATTGGGTCGCGATGAGGAGAAAGTTATCCTCTCCCTCAAAGGGCGGCGCGTTCAGTTGCCCCGCGCCTCAGTGCAGCGGGTTGTCCTTTCCGAGGCCGAAGCCGAGTAGCTGTAGCCCCTGCTTTTCCCCTTTAGGATTCCAGTTGCCAGTTTCCTCAGGAGGATAGGCTATGGCAATGGTACCTCTGCCAGGTTTGGCAGAAATGGTGGAGATGATCTCGCGGGAGCGCAACTTGCCCCGCCATGTGGTTACTGAAGCCTTGCGAGAGGCGCTGCTCAAAGGCTACGAGCGCTACCGCAAAACCATCCAGCGAGACGTCGTTTTCCCAGAAGACCACTTCCGCAACTTTGAGGTGGAACTGGATGTGGAGGCAGGGGGCTTCCGCATTCTAGCCACCAAAACCATCGTTGAGCAGGTACGGGACCCGGATCACGAGATCTCGCTGTACGAGGTTCAGCAGGATTACCCCGAAGCCGAAGTTGGCTGGGAAGTCACCAACGACGTCACCCCCCAACAGGCGGAGTTTGGCCGCATGGCAGCTATCCAAACCAAGCAGGTGCTGGCCCAGAGGTTGCGCGACCAGCAGCGCCGCCTCATCCAGGAGGAGTTTCGCGACCTGGAAAAGACCGTGTTGCAGGCACGGGTGCTGCGCACGGAGGGGCAGACCGTGATCATGGCCGTATCCAGCGGTTTCGGGCGGCCCGAGGTGGAGGCTGCGCTGCCCAAGGAGGAGCAGCTGGCCAGCGACCGCTACGTCCCCAACGCGGTGATGAAGGTCTACCTCAAAAAAGTCCACGAGGGATCCCGGCGGGGGCCCCAGCTTTTGGTTTCCCGGGCTGATGCTGGCCTAGTGGTCAACCTATTTGCCAATGAGGTGCCGGAGATTGAAGAGGACATCGTGCGCATCGTGGCTGTGGCCCGAGAAGCCAACCCACCTTCCCGCAACGTGGGACCGCGCACCAAGATTGCCGTCGATACCCTAGAGCGGGATGTGGATCCAGTGGGGGCCTGCATTGGGGCAAAGGGATCCCGCATCCAGGCCGTAGTGGCGGAGCTGCGCAACGAGAAAATTGACGTTATTCGCTGGTCGCCGGATCCGGCCACCTACATTGCCAACGCCCTCAGCCCAGCTAAGGTGGTGGAGGTGCGGCTGGTGGATCCAGAGATCCAACAAGCCCATGTCCTGGTTACCAGTGACCAACTTAGTCTAGCCATTGGCAAAGAGGGGCAAAATGTCCGTCTAGCTGCCCGCCTTACTGGCTGGAAAATCGACATCAAAGAAGTGGAGAGCTACCGAGCGGCGCTCGAGGAGGCGCAGGCCCAAGGACTGCCCTATCCCTTCATCACGCCAGCTGCCTTAGAACGCTTCCGGCGGCGGGAAAAGCAGGCTGCTCTGCAACTGGAAGAGGAGTACCCGGAGAAGCTCCGCCTGGAGGAGGAGCTGGAAGCAGACGAGAGGCTGGAGGAAGAATGGGTTGAGGAAGAGGAGGACTTCGACTACGATGCCGAGTTTGACATTGCTCAGCCCAAGGCCTAGAGCGGTGGGTCTGGCCAGTCGATAAATTAGATAGAAGCGATAGAAGCCTCTCCTCACTTACCCTTGAACTCCTCCCCACCAATCATCCTGGGCATATCGGGCGCCTCCGGGATGCTTTATGCCGTGCGCGCCCTGCACGTTCTGCTTAGCCTGGATTACCGCGTCGAAGTCGTGGTCTCTAAAGCGGCCTACCAAGTGTGGCAGGGGGAGCAGGGAGTGCCCTTGCCGGCGGATCCCCAGCAGCAGGCCCAGTTTTGGCGACAGCAGGCTGAGAGCGAGGGCGGATCCCTAGTCTGTTACCGCTGGCAAGATCTAGGGGCGGCCATTGCCAGCGGCTCCTACCGCACCCAGGGGATGTTGGTGATCCCTTGCAGTATGGGCACGGTGGCCAAGCTGGCTGCCGGCTTGAGTTCGGATCTGCTAGAGCGGGCTGCCGATGTGCAGCTCAAGGAAGGCCGCCGCCTGGTCATCGTGCCCCGGGAAACCCCCTTTAGCCTCATTCACCTACGCAACCTGACCACCTTGGCAGAGGCAGGGGCGCGCATTGTCCCCGCCATTCCGGCCTGGTACCACCAACCCCGCACCATCCTAGATTTAGTGGATTTTGTGGTGGTGAAGGCCTTGGATCAGTTTGGCATCGACAGCCACCTCATCCAGCGCTGGCAAGGGATGCGTCAGCGCCAGATCCTCAAGTTGTCCTCTGAGGAGTAAACCCCGTACTCCCGGCCGCGTTTTTTGGCGGTTGGTTTTCTTTCCCTGGGCTGGCCCCGTGGAGACATAGATCCTGGTTTATGATTCAAGAGCAAGTCATTGCACCTTCTGATTAACATGAAGACGCTCACGCTGCACCAGTTACAAATCTTCGAGGTTGCCGCCCGTCACCTCAGCTTTACCCGCGCTGCTGAGGAGTTGTACTTGACCCAGCCTACGATTTCGATGCAGATCAAGCAGCTCAGCAAAGCCGTGGGTCTGCCCCTGTTTGAGCAGGTCGGCAAGCGGCTCTACCTTACAGAAGCCGGCCAGGCTCTTTACCAGACTTGCCAGAAAATCTTTGAGCAGTTGAATCAACTGGAGATGACCCTCGCTGACCTGAAGGGACTAAAACAGGGACGGCTGAGCATTGGGGTCGTCACCACTGCCAAGTACTTTATTCCCCGCCTGCTGGGGGCGTTTTGTCAGCAGTATCCCGGTATCGACGTGTCCCTGAAGGTGCTAAACCGGCAGCAAGTTCTGGAGCGGCTGAGTAACAACATGGACGACCTCTACGTGATGGGGATGCCGCCAGAGGATCTGGATGTGGTAGCCCAGCCTTTCCTGGAAAATCCCTTGGTGGTGATGGCCCCCATTCACCATCCTTTGGTAGGCCAAAAGCAGATCCCCTTGGCCCGCATTGCCCAAGAGCCCTTCTTGGCCCGCGAGCCCGGTTCTGGCACCCGCATGGCGGTGGAGCGGCTCTTTGACAAGCACAACTTAAAGCTCAACATTCGCATGGAGATAGGCAGCAGCGAAGCCATTCGCCAGGGTATTATCGGTGGGCTGGGCATTTCGGTTTTGTCCCAGCATGTGTTGGCTCTAGGGGGGTGGCAACAGCATTTGGCCATCTTGGATGTGGAGGAGTTTCCCATCCAGGGGTTTTGGTATCTGGTCTATTTGCGCTCCAAGCGCCTTTCGCTTGTGGCTAAGGCTTTTGCTGATTTCCTGCTATCTCAGGTTTCTCAGATGGAGCTGGACTTTCTTGCAAAAGAGCAGCACAGATCCCCTCTAAATTCCAACCCAGATCAGCTTTCTGGCAGAGAGGATGAAAAGCATTTACCAGCTCTTGCCGCAGCCCCTGGAGGCCCTGGAAATCACGGGTAAAAAAGACCCGTAAAAACGCCAAGTAGGCCCGTGCCCAGTTGTCTTCAGGATTCAACTTGACAATTTGTTCAAAATGCTGCTGGGCTGCTTGCGGCCGCAATAGAGCCACCTCCAGCAACGCCAGCTCGTAGTGGCTTTGGATCTGCTTTTCCCGCTGGCCCTGGGCGGCTGCCCAGTGTTGTTCTCCCTCTAGCAGTTGGCGGATCAAAGCTCGGTCCGGATCGGTGAGAAAAGTTGGATATTGCAACGTTGTCCAAGCGTTGAGGTAAAGGGAGAGGGCCTCGAGATCTCCCTGCACAGCCGCCTTGGCCGCCTGTCGTAGGAGAAGGAGGGGATCTCCTGGGGAAATAGGGGATCCCCCTTTCCCGCCGCGGGATCCCTTCCAGGGCTGACTGAAAGACCGGCGCCTTCCTTGGGGGGATTGCCACTCCAGGTGGAGGATTCCTTCTTTTGTTGCTAGCTCTGGCCAGGCCAAGATCTCCTCCACCTGCCAACTACCGGGGGCGTAGAGCAGCAGGCGGTTTTGGCCAACCACCCAGGCCCGCTTGGCCAAGACCTGCCCCTGGGGATCTTCCAGTCGCGCCCAGACGAGGGTTCGGGCCAAGTCCTGGGCTGGCCCCTGCCACTGCAGCCGCCAGGCTTGGGTTCCTCCTTTGAGCTGCAGCAGCTCCACCTCCTCCGCCGGAGCGGGCAACTCTTGCAGCACAACCCTGGGCTTTGTGGGGAAGTAGGTGTAAAGCCGGCCCACCGCTGGCAGATCGAACTGCTGCCGCTGCCAGTCAGGACTCTTGTCTAGGAGTTGCCGGATTTGCTCCTTGGCTGGACCGTAGGGGCCGACAATTCCCTGCTCCCCTGGCGCGTCCACAAACCCATCCAAGAGCGCCAGCTCCACCTCCGGCCAGGGAGTTTGCCCGGCACTGCGGAAGGTAATTGGCCAGCGCTGCAAAGCTGCCAGGTAGCTGAGCGTCTCAGACGAAATCAACTCGGTGTTGGGGAGGACGCCTAGGGTGGTGGTCAAGCCTGGCTGCACCAGGGATCCAATCCATCTCGTCAGCTCCTGCTGGGGGTGCTGCCCATGCCAGTGCATTTGGATCCCTTTCCAGAGAGGAGCTACGCCGGGAGTGAGGGGCTGCCCCAGGTTAGGGAGGGCCAGGGATCCCAGAGCTAGGCTTATGCCAACTCCCTGGCGCAGCGCCTTTTGCCCCCAGCGTCCCCCCAGCCAGCGCCAGACTTTGTCCAGCCCACCCGCCGAGAGAAGGGCCAGCAGGGGCAACAGCGGCAGCGTAAAGCGCACATCCTTGATGGCCACCAGGGTGTAGAGCAAGTAGCCCGAGCCGTAGAGGCCCCAGAGGAGAGCCTCCCGCCGGCTTGGGGATCCCCAGAGCGAAAGCAGCGGCAAGGGGCATAGCCAAGGGCTCGTTTGCAGGGGCAAAAAGCGCAAATAGGCCGTCCACCAGCACAGGGATCCCGCTGGGCAGGTGATGTAGTAGTGGGCGGTGTCGGCATAGGCCCAGCCGTTGCTGAGTACAAACAGCCAGTTGGCTCCATACCAGGGCCAGCACAAGAGCAGCATGACCCCCATCCCCAGGGCCAGGTGGGCCAGCCGCACCAGCCAAGGGATCCTCACCCCCAGCAGAACAGCCAGCAGGGGCGGCAGCAAAAACAGCACTCCTGTCCACTTGGTCAGCAGCACCGCCGCCACCCCTGCCCCCACCCCCACCGCCCCCCACCAGGAGGGATCCTCCCCATAGGCCCAGAGCGCCCAAAAAGCCAACGTCACCGCCACCACCAGCGGCAGCTCCAACATGTACACATGGGCCAGGGCCGCGATCCCTGGGTAAAGCACCAGCAGCGCTGCTGCTAGCCAGCCCACTGCTTGGGAGTGGTAAATCCGCTGGCCCAGCCGCTGGGTTACCAGGGTCAGGATCCCCAACAACGCCAGATTGAGCAACTGCCCGTCTGCTCGGCTAAAGGGGTGCAGAGCTGCCAACGGGATCCCCAGCCAATAGGCCAAAGGTGGGTAGCGCTGGTTCAAGTGCAAAAACTGCTGCCACCACAGCCCTTCCCAGCGAAACCGCCGCAGGTGCTCCCCAAATGCCTGCGCCTGCAACAGGTGCTGCGCCTCATCCCAGGCCGGTGGCAGGGGATCGCTCCAGTTCCAAACCAGCAGCAGCAACAGCGCCGCCATCCCCAGTCCGGCCCAGGCCTTGAGCAAAGGGAT
>NZ_JANSJL010000005.1:7814-9599 GCF_047502745.1 Synechococcus sp. F70.1 | reverse complement strand
ATCGACTGGCGGGATCGGCGGCGGCGCAACGAGGCAGAACGTCAGGCTCGCCGCTCCAAGCGCCGCTAGCGGTTTGCACACGCCTCGCGATTGGGCTGGTTGCCGGCGGCCCTCAGAGCAGGAGGATCTCCTCCGCCGTCGCCTTGCTGGGGAAGGCGGAAGAGGCGAGCAGCATTTTGGCTGGTTTGTTGGGCCAGATCCTCCAAGGGGATCTGCAACAACTCCGCCAAGGTTTGGGCCACCCGCTGCACATGGGCTGGCTCGTTACGTTTGCCGCGGAAGGGAGTAGGGGCCAGGAAAGGGCAATCGGTTTCCACCAGAAGCTGGGACAGGGGCACCTCCAAGGCCGAGCGGCGCACCGTCTCTGCGTTCTTAAAGGTCACGATGCCGCTAAAGCTAATAAAGCAGCCCAGCTCCACAAAGAGCCGCGTCTCCTCCGGGGATCCGCTCCAGCAGTGCATCACCACCCGCAGCGATTCCCCTGTGGCCATGGCCTCTTGGAGAATCTCATAGGTGGCCGCTGCCGCCTCGCGGCAATGGACAATCAGGGCTAGATCCTGCTCCCGGGCAATGGCAATGTGGGCGCGGAAGGATTCTTTTTGCCGCTCGATATCTGACGGGTCGGACTTGTAAAAATCCAAGCCCGTCTCCCCGATGGCCACCACCCGCCTGTCGCCTGCGGCCAACTGGGCAATCTTTTCGGCCAGAGCCGGCTGCCACTGGCGCGCCTCAAGCGGATGCAGCCCCACCGACAAGAACACCTCGGGATACTGGTCGGCAATGGCCTGCAACTGGGGAAACTCCGCTGGCGTGACGCAGGAATGTACTAGTTGCCGGATCCCGGCCTGGCGCCAGCGCTCGGCCACCTGGGGCAGATCTTCTGCAAAGTCGGGATAGTTCAAGTGGACGTGGGTGTCCACCAGGGGGGTAGCGGGCAAGACGGCGGTGCTCAAAGCTCAGCTCCCGGACAAAATGTTGCGAACTCTATCCAATTGTAAAGGCCGTTCCCTGCCTGTTTGGGATCTGTCGGCAGGATCCCGTGCTTACAGCTCCTGGGGAGCGGGATGAGCCATGATGATTGAGGAAACTTTACGCTGGAGGTTTGTTATGGCTCGTACCCCCTCAACGATGCTGCCTTTGGGCACCCCCGCCCCTGACTTCAGCCTGCCGGATGTGGTAACTGGACAAACCATTTCCCTTTCTACCTTTGCCGACAAGCCCGCTTTGCTGGTGATGTTTATCTGCCAGCACTGCCCCTACGTGAAGCACGTGCAAGAGGAGCTGGCTCGCATTGGCAGAGATTACAAGGACCGCGGCGTCGGCATTGTAGCCATCAGCGCCAACGACGTGGAGAAATACCCCGAGGACAGCCCTGAGAACTTGAAGAAGATGGCCGAGACCTTGGGCTTTACCTTCCCCTTCTGCTACGACGAAAGCCAAGAGGTGGCCAAAGCCTTTTCAGCCGCTTGCACTCCCGACTTTTTCCTGTTCGATGCCGATCGCAAGCTGGTGTACCGCGGCCAACTGGACGACAGCCGCCCCGGCCTGCCGGATGTGCCAGTGACTGGCAAAGACTTGCGGGCAGCGCTGGATAACCTGCTGGCGGGCAAGCCCATCGATCCCAACCAAAAGCCCAGCCTTGGCTGCAACATCAAGTGGAAGCCCGGCAACGAGCCCGACTACTTCAAGCAAGCCTCTTGAAAGTCCTGGGGCGGATCCCAAACTTCCCCTAGACCCCCATCTTCGCCCTAGAGCAGGCCAGTAGGCCCTCAAGCAACCTCCCCT
>NZ_JANSJL010000005.1:6648-7714 GCF_047502745.1 Synechococcus sp. F70.1 | reverse complement strand
TAGAGATACGTAGAAAGCAGCATGCAAGCTACTCTCGACTTAACCGTGGATTACCGGACTTACCGCTTGGCAAGGATCCTGAGCGAAAACCTTTCCCTGGGGGAACTGCGGGAGGTCTCTCCAAAATGGCAGGACACAGCCCCTGCTGCAGACAGGACTCAAGCCCCACCGGAGCAGGTTGAGCAGCGCCACCTCGCTCCTCAAAGTAGGACTCAAGCAGAGGCAGCCGTGAATGCCCCTGCCGATCCGGCGTCCAGCATTCGAGAGGTGGTTGAACAAGTGTTTCAGAGTGGCTTCCTCAGCCGGGAACAGGAGAGCCTCATCAACGAACTACTTTTGCGGGGACGTTACACGGAGGGTGAGCTAGAACTTCTGGATCAGTTGATTGAAAAGTTGCTCAGCCACAAGGTCGAAGCAGAGCAGCTAACGCTTACCCGGTCGGCTTAGCCGCTCAAAATCCAGCCTTGGTAGCAGCTAGTACAGAAGTAAGCTACAACTGTGAAGTACCATAGCCTCTTTAGCCTTTCTATAGAGTCCTGTTCTGTCGGGTGCTTACTAGCGCCGGAGGACTCTTTGGGGAGGTTCTCCCATCAGGTAGAGCACCGATGCAATCTTCTCCCTTGCCGCTCCGCTCCATCTCTTTGCGGGTGGCGCTGCTAGCACCCTTAGTGCTGGCAGTGGTAGGAGGGGCAGGCGGGGTATCCTACTTCTCCTGGCGGGCCAGGCAGCAGATGGCGCTGCAGTTGGCTAGGCACTTGAAGAGTGAGGTTAACGACCGAGCCGAGGATCACCTACACAGATATCTGCAGGCCCCCCTGCAGGTAAATGCCCTCAATAAGGAGGTGCTGCGCTGGGGACTTTTGCCCAATCTGGCCGCCCCGCAGCTAGAAGTGCTGGAAGCCTATTTTGCCCGCCAGTTGCAGCAGTTTCCCAAGCTGAGCGACATCGGCTTTGTCTCAGTTCATGGGGGGTTTGTAACCGCCCGCCGCCACGCCGATGGCTCCATCTGGACCTACCACACGCCGGGCCTGAAGCCGGGATCCGTCCAAGGCCGCCAACGGGATCC
>NZ_JANSJL010000005.1:0-6548 GCF_047502745.1 Synechococcus sp. F70.1 | reverse complement strand
GCAGGTGGGATCCTGGGAGATGGCGGCCTCACAAGGGCTGCTGCGTCTTGAGGTGGACGGGGGTTTAGGTAAAGGCCATTCAGGAGGAAGGGGGGCTAAATTTCTATTTCCTACACGGGATCCCGGAGAGCACCCTGTTGGCCCCCGTCTATAGCAGCACGCAGCAGGCGGCTCTGTGGGGAGGGGGGCTGCTACTGGGCTTTCTGGGAGTTGGGATCCTCCTGGACAAAGCCCTCTCTCGCCCGCTGCGCCGCCTTACCCAAATAGCCGAGCAATTTGTGCACAGTGGGATCCCAGCCTTGGCCTCTATGGATCCCGGCCCCATCCAAGAGGTGCAGACCCTGGCCAAAGCTTGGCAGCAGGCGGCCGCTAACCAACAGGCTTTGTTGGATCGCCTCTGGCAACAGCAGCAGCAGTACTGCGCTGTGGTGGAGCAGCAGACGGAGCTGATCTGCCGCTTTCGGCCCGATACTTCCATAACCTATGCCAACCCGGCCTACCTGCGCTTCTTTGGCCGCTCCGCAGAAGAAACGATAGGCAGGCGCTGGAGGGATTCTCTGCCGCCAGAAGAACGGGAGGCGGTACTGCAGGCGCTGGCCGTCCTCACGCCTGAGCACCCCTTCCACCGCAGCGAGCGGGAGTACCCCGGCGAAGACGGACAATCCCGCTGGGTAAGCTGGGTAGATCGGGGCATTTTCGACAGCCAAGGCCAACTGGTGGAGATCCTGTCGGTGGGGCGGGAGATCACCGAGCAAAAAAGCGGGCCCAACAGCAGCTAGAAGCCCTTAACCGCGAGCTAGAAGCCCAGGTGGCGCTGCGCACCGCCCAGTTGGAGCAGGCTTTGCGCTTTGAGGCAGTGCTGCGCTCCCTCAGCGGCCAGATGGTGGCCAGCCTCAAAGAGGGAGAGATCTTGGAAGAGGTGGTCAAGAGCCTAGCCGAGGCTCTCAACCTGACTGGCTGTCATATTCTCTTGACCAGCGCCGATGGATCCTCTTGAATCCGGGCTTGCTCTTTTCCAGAGAAGGCGGATCCCGCCTCCCTTAACGATCCTGAGCTTGGGCACCTGCTGCACTCCCATGCCTTGCCCTGGGAAGTCCACTGGTGTTCTCAAAGAGGCGGGCGCTGGGTACACCTCTTGGCTTGCTCCCTTCGAAACCACCAAGAGCGGCTGGGGCTCTTGCTGTTGGAGCGGCAGCAGGAGTTTTTCGAAGCCGAGAGACAACTGGCCTATCAGGTGGTCAACCTGTGCGCCCTGGCCCTGCGCCAGGCCCGTCTGTACGAGGAGACCCGGGCCCAAGTGAAGGAATTGGAGCGGCTCAACCTGCTCAAGGATGATTTCTTGAGTACCGTCTCCCACGAGCTACGCACCCCCATGGCCAATGTGCGCATGGCCCTGCAGATGCTGCAAATAGCCTGCGATAACCCTAAGAAACAGCAGCACTATTTCGCTATCGCTCTCAAAGAATGCAACCGACAAATTGATCTCATCAACGACCTGCTGGACATACAGCGGCTTTCAGCCGAGAAGTATCTGCTCCAGCCGGAAGAGATCTTCCTGCCGCACTATTTGCGGGATCTGGTGGCGGCAGCCCAGCCTCTAGCCCAGGGCAAAAAGCAGAACTTGCAACTGCGCCTAGAAGAGGGGATCCCCCCCCTTAAGGCAGATCCCAAGGCTCTGGGCCGCATCCTGCGCGAGCTGCTGCACAACGCTGTCAAGTACACCGCCCCTGAGGGATCCATCCGTCTGCAGGTAACTCCAGAAGGAGAAGGGGTCCTCTTTGTCTGTAGCAACAGCAGCGAGATCCCAGAGGCGGAGCTGCCCCGCATCTTTGAGAAGTTCTACCGGATCCCGAAGGCGGATCGCTGGGAGCACGGCGGCACCGGGTTGGGGTTGGCTTTGGTCAAGCAACTGGTAGAGCGCATGGGGGGGCAAATCTCCGTCAGCAGCGCAGAGGGATGGACCCATTTCCGCGTCTGGCTACCTTCTGCCCTGCCAGCAGCAACTGCAAAAAGCCTTGAACCTGCGGGCGCCGCCTAGGAACGGCCAAGGGCCGGCTCAGGGGAAGGCAAGCTGGAAGCGCGCAAGAAGGATCCCCGCAGCTGACCGCAAGCAGCGTTGCCATCTAGGCCACGGGTCTGGCGCACGCTGGCCTGGACGTGGTGTTCCTCTAGCAGGCGGACGAACTCCGCCACCCGCGCTGGGTGAGGGCGCTGATAGTTGGCCTCGGCGATGGGGTTGTACGGGATCAGGTTGACGTGTAGGCGTGCCCCCGACTGGCTGGCCTGGCGCAGCAGGTGGGCCAATTGACGGGCATGGATGGGCAGGTCGTTGACCCCGGCTATAAGCGTATACTCAAAGCTAACCCGCCGTCCCGTGCTCAGCATGTAGTCGCGGCAGTCCTGGATCAAAGCCTCCAGGGGATAGTGGGCTGCGGAAGGGATCAGCTGTTGCCGCAGCTCCTGGTTGGGGGCATGCAGGCTGACGGCCAAGGTAATCTGCAGCTTTTGCTGGGCCAGCCAGGGGATCTGCCGGGGCACGCCCACTGTCGAGAGGGTGATGTGCCGCTGGCCGATGCCAATATCCTGATTGAGGCTGCGGATGGCCTGCACCACGGTGTCGCGGTTGAGCAGGGGCTCCCCCATGCCCATGAAAACCACGTGGCTGACGCGGCGGCCAAAGTCTTCCTGCACCGTTAGCACCTGATCCAGGATTTCGTGCAGCTTGAGGTTGCGCCGGTAGCCCATCTTGCCAGTGGCGCAGAAGTCGCAGGCCATGGGGCAGCCCACCTGGGAGGAGACGCAGACGGTCAGCCGTTTGGCGGTCGGGATCCCCACCGTCTCGATCAACTCCCCATCCGCTAGCTGCAGCAGCAACTTAACTGTGCCGTCGCGGGTCTCCGTCCGCTGCACCACCTGGGAGCGCCCCACTGGGTAATCCCCCAGCGCCTCGCGCCAGGCCTTGGGAAAAACCGTCACCTCCTGCAGGGAGCGGATCCCTTTTTGGTAGAGCCAAGTGTGCAGTTGTTGCCCGCGGTAGGCCGGCTGCCCCTGGGCAACTGCCCAGTCTTTCAAGGCAGCTAGGGATTGCCCAAGCAAGGGAAGCGGTGGGGCGGACATAGGCCAGTGGGCAACAGATCCCAAAAGTTGGGTTCTTCCACTCTAGCTTGAAGCCCCAAAGGCTTGCTTTGGCAGCCGGGGCTAGGGTCTTGGATAATGAGTTTGCCCTTGCACGACTAGGACTTTGGCTTGCGCTATGTCGGTTTCGCCGCAACTGGCCCAACTGGCTACGTGGATGGCCGGCCACTTCAACAATCAGCAGCAGGCCATGGCCGAGCCGGTCTGGTTTGCCAACATTCACGTCTACCAGTGCCCTCTGCCGTGGTCGGTGTTTCAGGGGATAGGGTTTTACGTGGAGCAACTGTATGACATCTACCCCGACCAGCCCTACCGGCAGCGGGTCATCCACCTTTTCGAGACGCCGGAGGGGATCCGCATCCAAAACTACGCCTTGGGATCCCCTGAGCTCTACAAATGTGCTGGCCGAGATCCGGGAAAACTGGCCAACCTGACGGCGGCAGAGCTGGAACTCTTGCCCGGCTGTGTGATTCAGGTGGAATGGACGGGATCCTGCTACCGGGGCCGCAGCGTGCCCGGCAAAGGCTGTATTGTCGAGCGCAAAGGCAGAACCACCTACCTGTACAGCGAGTTCGAGATTGGAGCCGACTACTTCCACAGCCTGGATCAGGGCCGTGACCCCGAAACGGATCAAGTGGTCTGGGGATCCCTTTCGGGCCCCTTTCGGTTTGTTAAAAAACAGGATTTTTCCTGCTACTTGCCCCGCTGGAGCTAGCTAGGTGCCGTCCAAATCCAGAAGGCGATGATCCCATCCCAAAGCAGTAGCAGCAGGGCAAAGCCGCCCAGCAGGGCGTACATCCAAGGCTGGACATAGGGGCGCAGCCCGTCGATTTCCAGTCCCGTATGGCGCTGCACCAGCGCTACCAGTTCCCGGAAGCGGCTCACCCGCATGGGCAAAAGGACGCGATCCCCACTGCGGCTGACCAGGTAGTACACCAGACCTCCTTGGCTAGTGGAGCGGGGTTCAAGGTGCTCGACCTCTGCCCAGCGGATCTGCCACTCCTGCCGCACAAAGGGCGGCACCCAGGCGGGGTAGGTGGCCCGCATGCCCACCGCGTCCACCTGGATCTGTTGGCTCAGGGATCCCAGGAGTAGCCCCCAGCCCAGCAGCAGGGCTGCCAGCAGAGCTCCCTGCGCTAGAGGCGTGCCTTGGCGGGCCAGCAGAAGAGGTAGGGGCAAGACTAGTGCCCAGTACAGGGCTTGCACCGAGAAGCGGATCAAAGGCGAAATGGGGAAGGTCATAGACACTCCCAGCCTAGGGCGTGACGTCTCCCCTCTCCATTGAGGGGCATTCCTCTTGCAGAAAGGTGGGTGGCGCTGGCCAGTCAGAAAGGATCCCGAGCACAGCTTGGCCCCGTTCGCGTTCGGCACGCCCTAGAACTGATCCTTCATGCCTCGCAGCCGAGCAAAAACCTGCACCGGATCTAGAACTCCGGTGGCCGCTTGCAAAGCCGGCTGATCCCAGCGCAGGAAGGGGTTGGTGCGGCGCTCTTCGCCGATGGTGCTGGGCACAGTTGGGGATCCCGCTTGGCGCAGGGCCGCCACCTGCTGATAGCGCGCCTGCAGGTCAGGGTTGTCCCCGTCCACCGTCAGGGCAAATCTGAGATTGTTCAAGGTGTATTCGTGGGCACACCACACCCGCGTGGCTTCCGGCAGCTGCCGCAGCTGATCCAGGGATCCCACCATCTGCTCTGGAGTGCCCTCAAAGAGTCGCCCGCATCCCCCCGCAAACAGGGTATCGCCACAGAAGAGATCCCCGCTCTCAGGGAAGTAGTAGGCAACATGTCCCCGGGTGTGACCGGGCACAAACAGCACCGTCGCCTGCCGGCCCGCAAACTCCACTGTCTCTCCTGCCCTAAGCTCCACCGTCTGGCCAGGGATCCGTCCCCGATCCGCCTGGCTGCCGTAGACAGCCGCACGAGGATAGCGCTCCAAGAGCTGTCGGTTCCCCCCCACATGGTCGTGGTGGTGGTGGGTGTTGAAGATAGCTACCAACTCCGCCCCCAGCTCAGCCAGTTTATCCAGCACCGGCTCGGCCACTGCCGGATCCACCACCGCCGCCGTTGCCGTTTCGGGATCGTAGAGGAGGTAGATGTAATTGTCGCGCAGGGCAGGCAGTTGCAGAATGCGCATGGCCACTTACTCCTCGAAAATGGCCCGTTCTACATCCTTGCGGCTGAGGGAGTAGGGGAAAGACAAAGTCTTGGTGTTGCCGTTGGGGTAGGTGTAGCGCACCCAAATGCTAGTTTCTTCCAAGCGCAGGCAAGCTTTCCAGCCAGGTCGTTCGCAAAACCACTGCTCCACATCCTCGGGATCGCGGGTACAACCCTGCTCCTCCAGCCACTGTTCGATCGAGGGGAGCGAGTGATTGTACAGAGGTGTGGTTTCAGGCGGCAAAGGCATGGCGAGATGGCAAAAGCTACCCCCGCTACTCTATTCAAGCACTTTAGATGCCCAGCATTCCCTGGCCTCCCGCGGCTGGGCAGCCCAGTTAGCCCACTCTCCCCTCCCGCAGCCAAGCCAAAACGCCTGCCAACACTAGGCAGAGCACAAAAGTAGCAGCCATCAGCAGCAGGGCACAGAGCTCACCAGCAGAAAGCGGTCGGGTTTCCATGGGCAGCTCAAGGGCCTCTGCCTCCCGCGAGCCTCTTTGCTCGAGCGATCCCGCCTTGGCCCTCATTGCCTGGAGGCTTGCATCGTAGATAGCCCGCTTGGCAGGGTTGCTGAGAACAAGGTAGGCTTCCTGCAACTCTTGGAAGCAGCGAAGCGCCACCTCCGGCGCCAGAGGAGAGGTGTCAGGGTGGTAGCGCTTGCTCAACTGCCGGTAGGCCCGCCGAATTGCTTCAGGAGAGGCTCCTGGGGACAGGCCCAGCCGCTGGTAGTAGGTCAGAGAGCTCAACGAGCGCATGCAAGTTGCTGGGCAAGACTAGGGGCAACAGAATGGCTCCTAGGAGAGCTTGACCTTAATGTAAACCACTCTTTGAGCTATGGGGATCCCCCCTGCCAGCCTCTATTCTTCTCCCTCCTCCTCTTCAGACTTGGCTTTGGGGTAGTAGAAACTGGTGTTGCGACCGCTGAGAATGGCGCGCCCAATGGTCATCGCTCGCTGGGCGTGGATCTTGGCTTTGGCTAGCCAAACAGCATACCGCCTGCGACTGCGAGCTTTAGAGGTTTTCTTCTTAGGAACAGGCATAGCTTGTACAAAAGCACAGCTTTACTAGGCTAGCACTGGGCTTGCACCCTCGATCCCAGGCGGGTCAAGCTTTTTCCGGCAACTCCCCAAGGGCGAGCACCTCCGCCCAATCTTAGCTGTTGAGATCTGTCAACTCTTCTACGCAAACCTTCCCAATCCCTTTTGCCAACAGCCTTGGAATCGGTATTCTGGAAACAGGCGGCCAGGCGACGTCGGCCAC
>NZ_JANSJL010000004.1:0-726 GCF_047502745.1 Synechococcus sp. F70.1 | reverse complement strand
TTTCGGAGAACTTAGAGGTGATTGCCAAGGAACTGGGAGTTTGGGATCTCATTGTCCCCGTGCCAGGGCTCTTTTCCGACACCTTGCCTGCCTATCGAGAGCAAGTGGGTGAGATTGCTCTGCTGCATGCAGATGCTGACTGGTATCAATCAACGATGGATATTTTTCATCATTTCTATGATCAGGTTCATTCCCAAGGATTCATCCAAATCGATGATTACGGACACTGGCAAGGGTGTTGGAAAGCTGTTCATGACTTCGAGCAGGAAATCAGAGCCTTTTTTCAGCTCCATAGTGTTGATTACACAGGAGTTTGGCTGAGTCCTTCTGAGAACTGGCTAGTGGTTAGAGATGGCCTAACAGAAATCTCTAAATCAGAAAGGATCCGCCTGAGCAAGATCAACGTGGGCCTTTTCCCCTACTGGGAAATGGAGACAGAGCAGCTTATCCAAGAACTGGAGGGCTTGCTGGAGCCAATTCTGCGCAGTCCTCAGCCAGAAGACTATGCTCTGATCTTCCTAGGGGATCCGGATCCGCAACTGGCCAATCAAACTTTGGAGATAGCTGCAGGCAACATAGCTCTCAGGCTCATGGAAGAGGGGTTAGAGCTCAGTAGAGAGCCGTTCTGTTCAGTGGTAGCTGGCCTGAACCCCTATCAATGGGAGAGACTTATTCCCCAACTCAACTATCGCTATCCTCTGAAGCGCGAGCGCTTTCCTAAGGGTT
>NZ_JANSJL010000003.1:0-3338 GCF_047502745.1 Synechococcus sp. F70.1 | reverse complement strand
ATCAGGGGAAACCTTGGATAAAATGCTGCGCCTTACATCCCCACCTTCAAAGGCGAGGCCTTACGGCGCTTTTTGGTAAAGTTCTAACAACACCACTCTGCTCCCAGCGCAAAAGCCGGCCCGCTTTGCTAGGAGCTGCGCAGCCGCCAGTATGACCAGACCCATTCCACCAGATCTAGGAGCCCAGTTTAAACCGGTTGCAGGTGCTGTAACTGCCCCCCGTGGCTTCCGCGCTGCCGGCGTAGCCGCTGGCCTCAAGCCCTCCGGCGCCGCCGATCTGGCCCTGATTGTTTCCGACAGCGAGGCGGTAGGGGCTGGCGTTTTCACCACCAACCAGGTTAAGGCCGCCTGCGTCACCTACAACCAGAGCATCCTCGCCCAAGGCCAGCCGGTGCGGGCCATCCTCTGCACTGCCGGCCAGGCCAACGCCTGTACAGGCGAAGAGGGGGAGCGCAACAATGCCCAACTGGCCCGCTGGGTGGCAGAGCGGCTGGGGATCCCCGCCCACCAGGTGCTCACCGCCTCCACAGGGGTCATTGGACAACAACTGGAAATGGCCAAAATCAAGGCGGCCCTGCCCCACCTTATCGACAGCCTCTCGCCGGCAGGAGGAGAGAGCGCTGCCCGCGCCATCCTCACCACTGATCTAGTTCCCAAGAGCACGGCTCTGGAGGCTAACATTGACGGCTACACCGTCAGGGTAGGAGGCATCGCCAAGGGATCCGGCATGATCCACCCCACCTTGGCGACCATGTTGGCTTTCCTAACCTCCGATGCGGCTGTGGATCCCCCACTCTGGCAGCAGATCCTCAAAGAGGCTGTTGACCTCAGCTTTAACCAAATCACCGTGGATGGGGATACCAGCACCAACGACATGGTACTGGCTCTGGCCAACGGCCAAAGCGGGATCCCCACGGTGCAAGCGGGTACAAAAGCTGCCCAAACCCTAGCCGAGATGGTTGCCCAGGTTTCCATTCACCTAGCTAAGGCCATTGCCCGCGACGGGGAGGGAGCCACCAAGTTGCTGGAGATCCGGGTGCAGGGCGCCCCCGACGACCGGTCGGCTCGGCAGATAGCCCGCGTCATTGCCAGCTCTCCCTTGGTCAAGGCAGCAGCCTTTGGGGGCGACCCCAACTGGGGACGGGTGGCCGCCGCCGCTGGCCGAGCAGGGATCCCTTTTGACAGCCGCCTTCTGGAGATCCGGCTGGGAGATTTCCTGCTTCTAGAGAAAGGAATACCCCTCCCCTTTGACCGCCAGGCTGCTTGCAAGTACCTCAAGGGGGATCCCGTCGTCTTTACGGTGGACCTCCACCAGGGGCCCGGTCAGGGCGTGGCCTGGGGCTGCGATCTCAGCTACGACTATGTGCGCATCAACGCCGAGTACACCACCTAGGCCGCTTGGCAAGCCCAAACTAGAAGCTGAGGCTCTCCCAGGAGACGTTGATGTCTTCCAGCAGCAGCGACTTGTTGTAAATCTCCAGGAGGATCAGCATGAAGATGCCAAACAGCACCATGAAGACTGCCATTAGAGGCGTGGTGCCCCAGCCGGGGGCTACTTTGCCGTATTCCGAGTTCAGCGGACGCAGCAGATCGCCCAGTCGGGTACGAATGGCCATAGTTCTCGCCGTAGGTTAAGAAGGAACAAAGCTGGCGGCGGATCCTCTAAAGACTCAATGCCGCAAGAACAGCCATCTTTAGATCACGCTACCAGAATCTGACCCCACCCCTTTGCCGATAGCAATGAATCTTGACATCCCTTGTCCTTGCCAGGCAGAGGATTCCGTGCATGTCGCCGCTGAGGCGCAATGTTTTGTAAACTTGTGTAATACTCTAGAGAGACTCTCTCGGGATCCCAGCGATGGAAGCTAGCCTCTCCCTCATCGTGGCTATTGTGGCCACTACTATTGTCATTACCGCCTTTGCCATCTACACCGCCTTTGGACCTCCTTCCAAGAACTTGAAGGATCCCTTCGAAATGCACGAGGATTGAAGCCCGTTGTCTTGTTGCACTGCATGGCTGCCCGGCTGCCCTCCCATCTCACCTTCCACAAGTACCAGGGGTTGGGAAACGATTTCATCTTGGTGGACAATCGCCACCAGCCCCAGCCCTGTCTGACACCAGAAGAGGCCATTGCCCTCTGCGACCGCCGCTTTGGGGTGGGGGCGGATGGGGTCATTTTCCTGCTGCCGGGGCAGGAGGGGGCTGATTTCAGCATGCGCCTGTTCAACAGCGACGGCTCGGAAGCGGAGATGTGCGGCAACGGCATCCGCTGCCTGGCTCGCTTTTTGCAGGATCTGGGGATCCCCGCCCAGGATGGCGCCTACCAGATCCACACCTTGGCAGGGCGGATTGTGCCGCGGGTGCAGCCCGATGGCTTGGTAACAGTGGACATGGGGATCCCTCGCCTTTTGGCCCAGCAGATTCCCACCACGCTAGTCGGGCCAGAGGAAAAGGTGGTGCGGCAACCGCTCCCAGTGGCCGGGCGGGAGTGGTGGGTGACGGCAGTGAGCATGGGCAACCCCCATTGCGTGGTCTTTCTGGAGGAGGAGGGATCCCTGGAGAAACTGGACTTGGAAAGGGTGGGCCCCCTGTTTGAGCATCACCCCGCCTTTCCCGAGCGCACCAACACCGAATTTGTGCAGGTGCTCAGCCCTAACCACCTGCGGCTGCGGGTTTGGGAGCGAGGGGCAGGGGCGACGCTGGCCTGTGGAACAGGGGCTTGTGCCGCCCTAGTAGCTGCCGTCTTGGAAGAGCGGGCCGAGCCCCAGGCCACGGTAGAGCTGCCGGGAGGAAACCTGGAGATTCGCTGGGATCTTGACACCCAACACGTGTGGATGACAGGGCCGGCCCTGCCCGTTTTCCGCGGCACCACTGCCGAGTGAGCGCTTTCAGGATCCCAACCCCACTAGGAGAAGGGCCAGCAAGGTGAGAATCCCGTGGGCAGGGCTCCAGCCCTGGTGCCAGATCATCAGCACTGCCAGGCCCAGCCAGACCAGCCCCAGCCCTAGGCCGAGGCGTAGGAACAGAGGGGGAGCCTCCTGGTTGAGGGAGCGTTTGAGCCAGGGGAAGATCACCCCCAAGCCAAAGGCCAGCCCCACGGGGATCCAGTCCATCCAGCCCGTCCGCTCCCAGCCCAGCAGGTAGAAGCCACCCAAGCAAAGACCAAAGCCAAAAAGCAGCACCCGCATGGCGGGATAGTCTTGCCGGTAGCTGGAGGCGCGGCTCCAAGCTCCCTCAGGCTTGCTTGGGCTCAACGGCTCGACCACAAAGCTTTCTCTCCACTCCGGCGCTGCTTCAGTTTGGCCACGGCACCAAAGGTAAACGTTGACTTTGCGCA
>NZ_JANSJL010000002.1:0-731 GCF_047502745.1 Synechococcus sp. F70.1 | reverse complement strand
CTACCCAGCGCACCATCCAAACCCAGGTGGAGCGGGCGGAGCAGACGGTTAGCCGGCAACTGAATGCTGCCATCGACCGGGCGCGGGCCAAGATCGACAACCTCGTCCGGGATCGCCGCCTGCCTGTCAGTGCTCCCACTGATGAGCAATTCACCTCTGCCCTGCTCAACGATGGCGCATTGGTGCCTGCAGAGCCCTCGGATCCCTATACCCTTCCCGACGAGGAGCGTTTCCTGTTGAACTACACGGCTCGCGTGCCCGATCCCCAGAATTCAGGTCGGCAAATCGAAGTGCGGCGGCAAGCCCCGGCTTGGTGGTTTTTGGTGGATACCGACAACAACGGGATCGACGACTCCGTTACCGCCTACACCATCCTGTACAACCGCCGAGCGCCGGTTACGGGGCAAAGGAACCTCCAGGGCTTTGAGGAAAACATTTCCGATACTGAGCGGGCGCGGCGGCTGCTGATCCGCAGTGGGCCCCTCCAGGGATCCGCCCTGGCAGGGTGTACCGATTCCCCTGTCAACCAAACCGCCAACCCCAACGTGGGGGACTGGTTCCAGGTGGGCTCATCTTTGCAAAAGCCCTTTCAGGTCTATGCAGTTACTCTTCCCATTGAGGGGGCCGACTCCACCACCCGCGCCGTTTCGGCTTTGCAATTTCAGCAGGATCGGCGGCGGGATCTGCTCAACAAGTGGGGGATCTTTAGCCGCGGCGATGTAGAGTTCTTC
>NZ_JANSJL010000001.1:0-3388 GCF_047502745.1 Synechococcus sp. F70.1 | reverse complement strand
CAGCGGCGAACCTACTGGAGGGGTGACCCTCCGGAAAAATAGCTCGGTGCCAGACTCCACCACGCCCCCTCTCACCAAAAAGGGGCTGCTCTTCCTGCTTGTTACTAGGGGCCTGCCGACGGTGCTTGAGGAGAGGGGGAACTGCTATGCAAGAAGGGTTGCACTGCTACGAATCCTAGTCCAAAAGAGCCAGCCACTAAGACGATAGCTGCTGCTATCCAAAGTAGGGGGGATCCTTGGGAGCCATGGTGGTGATCCCGGGGACGCTGGTAGGCTTCGCTGGGATAGAGAGCTGGATTCCCCCTGTTCTGCATTAGCTCCTCTAGAGAAGGAAATTGGTACTTAGCCTGGGGCGAAGGGGGCACGGCAGGGGTTTCATGAGGAGGGCAGGTGGGAACAGCGGAGAAGTGGGCTTGGTGAAGCGACTCAGAAGGGGGCCCAGTTAAGCTCAAGGTAGGAGAGTAGCCATTGCTGGAGAAGGGTGAAGCTTCGCTGCGGGCTTGGCGCTGCTTAAGGCGATTGAGAAAGTCGTAGGGCGAGGAGGTTGGGTTATCCCTTCGCCAGGACGCTGTAGTAGCTTCTCTTTCGGAAGCAGCAGCTTGTTGACTTGAGTCAGCAAGCCGCAGGTTAAGTTGCTGCAGGCGCTTTAGGATCTGGCCCACGTGTCCCTGAATTTCTTGCTCGAGGGCGGCAATTTCTCCAGACAACTGCTGATGCAAGGTGCGCAAGCGCTGATTTTCCAAGGAGAGGCGGCTTACCTGTTGACGGGCAGACTCCAGCTCTTCGGCCATTTGTTGATGTACCCGGAGCGGCACTGTCCCAGGCCTAGGCTCAGTTTCCAGGGCCTCGGGAGAGGGAAAGCTGTTGTTGCTGCTAGGAGCTACAGAGAGGCTGGAAGCCCGAAAGTTGTGTTGCATAAGACCTACACTGTGAAATCTGGATCTTCTAAGGGTAGTGCTAAACGCCGCCTACCCCCGCCTGCCTAGCGCTAGGCCTAGGGCAAGCAGCGATTGCTACCCCAAGCATAGCGCCAAGCTTTGCGAATGGGAGCCCCTGGAGAGCATTTTCTCTACTTTGTGCTCCCTTCTGAAGCAAGGGAGTCCTGGAGGAGGCGCTCTAAATCCCGGCGCGACGGTCGTTCCAACTGCTCTAACTGTTCCAACTCGTGAGCAAAGTCTTTGATGTCTCGAAACCGACGATACACAGAGGCAAAGCGCAGGTAGGCCACTTCACTCAGATGCCGCAGGCGCTCCAAAACCATCTCGCCAATGCGGAGGGTGGTTACTTCCTGCACATCTTCTAATTGGAGCTTCTCTTCGATCTCGTTGACCAGCTCTTCCATTTGCTTAAGGGTCACGGGAGTTTTCTCACAGGCGCGCATCACCCCCTGTAAGATCTTGTTGCGGTTAAAACTCTCCCGGGATCCATCCCGTTTAATGACCATGATGGGCATGAATTCGATGCGCTCATAGGTGGTGAAGCGATAGCCACAGGACATGCATTCCCGCCGCCGCCGCACGCTTTGGCCACCTTCTGCCGAACGGGACTCCAAAACACGGATTTCTTGCTTGCCGCAGCGGGGACATTTCATGACGTGGGCTCCTTAGAACCAAGTAGCACGCGAAAAAGGGTCTCCAATTCTAGTGAATACCAAACAGCAGGCCCAGGGAGTTGCCCCTAGGCATTGGACGTGGACTCCCACCAAGCAGCGGCTTGCGCTTGGATTTGGGCTTTGATCCCTGGCTGCAGGCGATCCAGGTGGGCTAGTACCCATTTCATCCTTCCCAGAGGAAGCAAGAGAGAACGATGGCGCAACAGGAAATCCCAGTAGAAGGTATTGAAGGGACAGGCCCGTTCGCCAACCTTCTCGCTGGGATTGTAGCGGCAGCGGCGGCAGTAGTCACTCATTTTGCAAATGTACTGGGCAGAAGCGGCGTAGGGCTTGGTGGAAAGCATGCCGCCGTCGGCAAAAAGGCCCATGCCGATGACGTTGGGCTGCATCACCCAGTCGTAGCTGTCGATGAAGACATCGTGAAACCAGGCTTCTACAGCTTGGGGCTGGATGCCGGCAATGAGCGAGAAATTGCTGAGTACCATCAGCCGCTGGATGTGATGGGCGTAGCCGTGGCGACGAATCTGGCCGAGGGTGTGCCGCAGACAGGCCATGTCGGTTTCGCCCGTCCAGAAGAACTGGGGCAGGGGGCGGTGGTGGCCGAAGAAGTTCTTCTGGGCATAGCCGTTGGGCATTTGGTATTCGTAGAAGCCGCGCAGGTATTCTCGCCAGCCCAGGATCTGGCGGATGAAGCCTTCGGCCGAAGGGAGGGGGATCCCGCCGCGATGGTAGGCCTGCTCGGCAGCAGCGATGACTTCGTGGGGGGTGAGAAGTCCTAGGTTGAGGTAGGGCGAAAGGAGGGAGTGGTAGAGGAAGTCTTCCCCGGCTTGCATGGCGTCCTGCCAAGGACCGAAGTAAGGCAGGCGGTGCTGAATGAAGTCCTCAAGCACCTGCAAGGCTTGGGTGCGAGTAACAGCCCAGCCAAAGCCTTCCAGGGATCCGAAGTGGTGGCCGTAACGTCGCCGCACTTTCTCCATCACCGCCTGAGTGATGGCATCGGGGGGAAACGTCAAAGGGGGAGGGTAGCGCCGGCCAGGCTGGGGAGGCTGGCGGTTTTCCCGGTCGTAATTCCAGCGCCCGCCGAGGGGCTGGGAGCCGTCCATCAGAATGCGGAAGCGTTTGCGCCCTTGACGGTAGAAGTCCTCTAGGAGGAGGCGCTTGCGGCCTAGGGCCCAGTCGATAAATTGGCGAGCTGTCCATAGGAAGTGGTTGTTTTCTAGGACTAGGAGCGGGCAGGGGAGGACGGATCTTAGCTTTTCCACCTCCTCGCGGACGGGGATGTCGGCGGGCTGCATGAGGCGGATTTGTTGCAACCGGTTTTGCCTGGCCCAGGCTTGTAGAGGCTCGGCATAGCCCTCGGCTTCCACATAGGTGACGGGGTGGCCGCGCTGCTGCAATTCCTGGGCAAAGTGGCGCATGGCCGACCAGACCAGGACCAGCTTTTGCTGGTGATGGTTGCGGGAGCTGGCCCAGGCGTGGGATTCGATGAAAAGAACGGGAACGCGGTGGGGGGGTAGATCCGAGAGAGAGGCAAGGGCAGCTTGCTGCGGGTGGAGCTGATCGGGGAGGATCCAGACGCCTGTGGGACTAGAGGGTGGAACGGTCATGGGGAGGTGGGTACTGTCTAAGGGCAGCCCAAGTTGAGTGTAGCGTCGGGAATCAGGGCCAAGGCAATGGAGAGGGCATCCAGTTGGCTGGCGGGGGCAAGAGGACCGGGGGGGATCCCTTTGCTCAAGGCCTGGGCCGGACTGGGGATGGCGGCGCTGTTGCTGCTGC